>CAYPTG010000377.1:0-2468 GCA_964413455.1 uncultured Mycobacterium sp.
GGGTATACAGCGCGATGATCTACCTGCTCGGCATTCCGGGCGGTTGGCTGGCCGACCGGGTGATCGGCCCGTATCGGGCGGTGCTCATCGGCGCCTGCACCATCGCCTCCGGGCACTACGTTCTGGCCCTGCCGATGATCTGGTCGGTGTGGCCCGGGCTGACTCTGGTGGCCATCGGCACCGGTTTGCTCAAACCGAACATCTCGGCCATGGTCGGTCAGCTCTACCACCATGACCCGGACGAGGGTGAGCGTCGCGATGCCGGATTCTCGCTGTTCTATATGGGCATCAACATCTCTATATGGGCATCAACATCGGTAGTTTCTTCTCACCGCTGATCTGCGGCTACCTCGCCGAGAAGAAAGGCTGGCACGTCGGATTCGGTGCCGCCGGGCTGGGGATGACGTTCGCGGTGGTCCTCTACATCTTCGCCGCGCCGCGCACCCTCGGGATGATCGGCCGCGCGGTACCCAATCCGGAGAGCCGCGAACAGATCCGTCGGGTCGTCATGATGACCGGCGTGCTGCTGCTGGCAAGTACCGTGCTGTTCGCCATCGACGGCTTCTCGGGGCACTATCGCGCCGGGCACATGATCTGGTTCTTGGCGGCGGCCACCTTCTTGACCCCGTTCTTCTACTTCAACCAGATCTTCCGCAACACCGAGTTGACCACGCTGGACCGCAACCGGATGAAGGCCTACCTGTGGATTTTCGCGGGCTCGGCGATGTTCTGGCTGATCAGCGATCAGGGCGGCTCAACCCTGAGCCTGTTCGCCGAGGACAACACCGACCGCGACATCCGCGGTTTCGAGGTACCGGCCAGCTGGCTGCAGTCGGTCAATCCCATTGCGATTGTGCTGTTGGCCCCGGTGTTCGCCGCACTGTGGATCCGGCTGGGGCGCCGGGGGCCGACGCTGGCGAGCAAGTTTGTACTGTCGCTGCTGTTGGTGGGCGGGTCGTTCTTGGCGATGGCGGTGCTGGCCCATACCTCCGGTGGCGGGGTGAAGGTGCCGTGGATCTGGTTGGCGACGATCATCGTCGTGCAGACCGTCGGGGAGCTGCTGCTGAGTCCCACCGGACTGTCCGCCTCCAGCCACCTGGCGCCCAGAGGGATGGAAAGTCAGGTCATCGCGTTGTGGTTCGTATCCAGCGCGGTGGGTGACGCGATCGGCAGCGTGACGGCGCCGCTGCAGGACAGCCTCGGGCTGGTCGGTTACTTCTGCCTGATGGGCGGTGCAGGGGTGGGGCTGGCGGTGCTGATGATTACCCAGGTGAAGCGGCTGCACACGCTGATGGGTGGTATCCACTAAGAGCGCGCCCCGGCCATTGGGCTATAGCCGAAGCGAGGTGCTCCCGCTGTGGCAGGGTGAAGCCAATGCGGGTCGCTGTGGTCGCCGGGCCGGATCCCGGACACGCGTTCCCGGCGATTGCGCTGTGCCTGCGGTTCCGGGACGCCGGCGATGACCCGGTGCTGCTGACCGGCCGGGAATGGCTGGACACCGCCCGGGCCGCCGACATCGAGGCGGTCGAACTGAGGGGCCTGGACCCGCAGCACTGCGACGATGATGCCGACGCCGGCGCCAAGATGCATCGGCGGGCGGCCCGGATGGCGTTGGACAACCGGGCGCTGCTGAGTGGGCTGAACCCGGACCTGGTGGTCTGCGACGTCATCACCGCCTGCGGCGGGATGGCCGCGGAGATGCTGGGCGTGCCCTGGGTGGAGCTCAATCCGCACCCGCTGTACCTGCCGTCTAAGGCTCTGCCGCCGATCGGCAGCGGCCTGGCACCGGGCACCGGCCTGCGTGGCCGGTCGCGCGACGCCCTCATGCGCCGGCTCACCGCACGCTCGATCCGAGCCGGTCTGCGTCAGCGTGCCGCCGCCCGCACCGAAATCGGCCTGCCGGCCCGCGACCCCGGACCTTGTTGCCGGCTGATCGCCACCCTTCCGGGGTTGGAGGTGCCGCGCCCGGATCGGCCGGCCGATGCCGTCGTCGTCGGGCCGCTGCATTTCGAGCCGACCGGCGCCGTGCTGTCCGTCCCGCCCGGTGACGGGCCGGTGGTCCTCGTCGCACCCTCGACCGCCGTCACCGGCACTGCGGGACTGGCCGAACTCGCCTTGGAGCACCTGGTTCCCGGCCGAAGCCTGCCGGCCGGCTCGCGGCTGGTGGTGTCTCGGCTGGCCGGTGCGGATGGGTCGGTGCCGCCGTGGGCGGCGGTGGGATTCGGTCGTCAGGACGAACTGTTGAAGGCGGCCGACGTGGTGGTCTGCGGCGGCGGGCACGGCATGCTGTCCAAGACGCTGTTGGCCGGGATACCGGTGGTCGTCGTCCCCGGCGGCGGGGATCAGTGGGAGCTGGCGAATCGTGTTGTGCGGCAAGGCAGCGGGCGTCTGGTGCGGCCGCTGACCGCAGATGCGTTGATCGCCGCCGTCGACGGGGTGCTCTCGGATCCGGGGTATCGGCGGGCGTC
>CAYPTG010000378.1:0-2464 GCA_964413455.1 uncultured Mycobacterium sp.
GAACTCGACGTGGTAGCCGACGGCGATGACGCTCAACGGTGGCTGTCCATCGCCCAGGCCTTCGCCGGCCCGCCCGGCGCGGGCCGCTGAGCGCGCCAGCGCGAGAAGAGCAGCCGCGCCGTATGGCACCGCGCGGGCAGGTCAGCAACTACAACCGGCTCGCCGAGTCCGCCGCCCCATCACCATCTGAGTCGGACAGCATGACATCCCAGCGGCCGTCACCGTCGGTGTCGACATAGCCGGTCCGAAACGTGCCGTCGGACCCGGAGAGCAGCGCGCGGTCGGCCAGACCGTCACGGTTGACGTCCAGAAACCGGTCGGCCAATCCGTCGCCGTCGAAGTCACCGGAGCCGGAGTGTTCGGCACCGTCGAGCCCCAACCAGCGCAACGGCCGACCCGCCCCGGCGGATACCGCCCAGCTGCCCGACCCGTCGTCGGTGTAGCGGGCTTCGGGTACCCCGTCGTCATCGAGGTCGATCATGACGTAGTCACCGATACCGTCGGCGTCTGCGTCACCCATCACGTCGTCGAACAGACCGTCGCCGTCGAAGTCTGATCGCACCGCGTCGAACACCCCGTCACCGTCGAGGTCGACGCCCACATGGCCGGTCCACATCGCCGCCGACCCGTCACCGACATCCAGGCAGTAGTCCATACCGAATTAGACGGGCCGATCCCCCTGTGCGTTCCCCCGTGCGTTCCACCACGCCAGCAGCTCGGCGGCGGCCTCCTCGTGATCCAGCGGCCCACGGTCCAGCCGCAGTTCCTTGAGGTAGTTCCAGGCCTGCCCCACCAGCGGGCCGGCCGGGATGCCGAGAATCTGCATGATCGCGTTGCCGTCCAGATCGGGCCGCACCCGGGCCAGATCCTCCCGGGCGGCCAGCTCGGCGATCCGCTGCTCCAGGCTGTCGTAGTTGGCCTGCAGGGTCGCCGCCCGCCGCTTGTTGCGGGTGGTGCAGTCGGCGCGCACCAGCTTGTGCAGCCGGGACAGCAGCGGCCCGGCGTCGGTGACGTAGCGGCGCACCGCCGAGTCGGTCCACCGGCCCTCCCCGTAACCGTGGAACCGTAGGTGCAGGTACACCAGCTGGGAGACGTCGTCGACCATCTGTTTGGAGTACTTCAGCGCCCGCATCCGCTTGCGGACCATTTTGGCGCCGACGACTTCGTGGTGGTGAAAGCTCACTCCACCGTCGGACTCGTGTCGGCGGGTGGACGGCTTGCCGATGTCGTGCAGCAGTGCCGCCCAGCGCAGCACCAGGTCGGGACTATCCCCGGTCGCCGGGTCTTCCAGCGCGATCGCCTGCCGCAACACCGTCAGCGAGTGCTGGTAAACGTCCTTGTGCTGGTGGTGCTCGTCGATGGCCATCCGCATCCCGCCGACTTCCGGCAACACCACCTCCCCCATGCCGGTTTGCACCATCAGTTCGATGCCGGCCACCGGGTCGGCACCCAGCAGCATCTTGTCCAGTTCGGCGGCCACCCGCTCGACGGTGATCCGGGCCAGCTGCGGCGCCATCGCGACGATGGCTTCCCGCACCCGGTCGGTCACCGAAAAGCGCAGCTGGGAGACGAATCGCGCGGCGCGCAGCATCCGCAGCGGGTCGTCGCCGAACGACAGCGACGGTTCGGCCGGTGTGTCGAGCACGCGGCGGCGGATCGCGCCCAGCCCGTCCAACGGGTCGAGAAACTCGCCGGGGCCGTCGGCGGTGATCCGCACGGCCATCGCGTTGGCGGTGAAGTCCCGGCGCACCAGGTCGTCTTCCAGGCTGTCCCCAAAGCGGACCTGCGGGTTGCGCGACACCTGGTCGTAGCTGTCGGCGCGGAACGTGGTGATCTCCAGCCGATGCCCGGCCCGGCCGACGCCGACGGTGCCGAACTCGATTCCGGTGTCCCACATCGCATCTGCCCACGGCCCGACGATGTGCTGCACCTCGTCGGGGCGGGCGTCGGTGGTGAAGTCCAGGTCAGTGGTCAGCCGGCCCAGTACCGCATCGCGCACACTACCGCCGACCAGGTACAGCTCCTTGCCGGCCAGGGCGAAGCGGCCGCCGATCTCGCGCAGCACATGACCGTGCTGATTGAGCGCGACGGCGGCGCGGGTCAGCAGCGCGGCGTCGGTGGGTTCGGACACGGCGCCAACTACTATCACATGGGTGTCCGAGGGCGAAGGGGCCAAACCACGTCGGCGCCGCGGTAGACGCCGCAGCGCCCGTGCGGCTGACCCGGCACCGCAGCCGGCCGGTAGCGACCCGGCCAGCCCGCCCCGTCCCACTCCGGCGACCGCCCCCACCCCCGGGCCGGCCAAACGAACCCGCCCCGGACGGCCGTTCAGCCAGCCGCGGCTGCGTACCGTGCACGAAATCTCGGCCGGTGGTCTGGTCATCGACGACGTCGACCGCCCGCGGGATGAGCAGATGGCCGCGGTCATCGGCCGAACGGACCGCCGGGGACGGATGCTGTGGTC
>CAYPTG010000379.1:0-2451 GCA_964413455.1 uncultured Mycobacterium sp.
GAAGCTCATTTGGCGTTCACAATCGATTGACGGGTCAGTTCTTTGGCGACGTCGCAGGCCGGCGGGAAGGGCTTCTGGGCGAAGCTCACCGACCACTCGATGAAGTCGTCGTCGAACCCGATGGCGATCTCGCACAGGTTGTCCCCCAGCATCGGGTCGGTGCCCACCGCGACCCAGCCGTCGTGGCCCTCGATGTTGATGTCCTCGACGCTGGCGCGGGTCAGTTCCTCGGTCTTGCGTTCCCGGCCGATCGGGCTGCCGCGATACCAGGTGAAGGAGAAGTGCGGCCCCAGGATGCCGCCGCCGGCCAGCCACTGGCAGCCCACCGAGTTGGCCGCGGTCTTGACCAGGCCGTTCACCCGGGTCTGCTGGGCGATCACCTGGTCTGAGACACCGCCGCACTCGGGGAACATCGGTCCGTGCTTGCCGGTCCCGGAGGCCGCCGGCGCGTCCTGCCCCGGCTGATCCCGGGTTAGCGGCTGGCTGCCGTTGGACGACGACGAGCACGCCGAGAGGGTGCCGATCGTCGCGAGGGCGGCCAGACCGGCCACGAAGCTGCGTGCGGACCTGCTGATTCTCACAACATGCAACTGTAGCGGCAGCGGAGCGGGAGGGTGCCGACGTGCCCCGTCGGGGTCCAACTCGACGAAATGTCGCATTCCACTCGCACAACCGCGCCCATTTGTCGGGTTGGGCGCATGTGGAGTGGGTTTTGGGCGGCTGTGGGGTCGGTTTGGGCGGCCGTGGGACAGTAACGACATGCTCCTGGCGCTGCTGCGGCGGTATGTCCGGCCGTATCGGTGGCCGGTGGCGGCGGTGCTGGCGCTGCAAACCCTGAGCTGCCTGGCCTCGCTGTATCTGCCGACGGTCAACGCGGCCATCGTCGACGACGGGGTGGCCAAGGGCGACACCGGCCTGATCGCCAGGCTGGGGCTGGTGATGCTGGCGGTGACGGCCGCCCAGGGCGTGTGCGCGGTGGCCGCGGTGTACTTCGGCTCGCGGACCGGGATGGGCTTCGGCCGGGATCTGCGCGCGGCGATGTTTGGCCGGGTGCTCGGCTTCTCGGAGAACGAGACCGGACGGTTCTCCGCGCCGTCGCTGCTGACCCGCACCACCAACGATGTGCAGCAGATCCAGACGCTGGTGCAGATGAGCGCGACGGTGCTGGTCACCGCGCCGATCATGTGCGTCGGCGGGATCGTGATGGCGATCCATCAGAACGCCCGGCTGTCCTGGCTGCTGCTGGTCAGCGTTCCGGCGCTGGCGATCGGGAACTACCTGATCGTGTCCCGGATGCTGCCGGTGTTTCGCAGCATGCAGCGCCGTATCGACGGCATCAACCGGGTGCTGCGTGAGCAGCTAACCGGTATCCGGGTGGTGCGGGCGTTTGCCCGGGAACCCTGGGAGCAGCAGCGATTCGCCGAAGCCAACCATGCCGTCTCCGATGCCGCGCTGACCGCCGGGCGCTGGCAGACGCTGATGCTGCCGGTCACCACCTTGACCATCAATATTTCCAGCGTGGCGCTGATCTGGTTCGGCGGCAAGGGAATTGACGCCGGGCATATGCAGGTCGGCTCGCTGATCGCCTTCCTGTCCTACTTCATGCAGATCCTGATGGCGGTCATGATGGCCACCTTCATCCTGATGACGCTGCCGCGGGCCGCGGTGTGTGCCGAGCGGATCAGCGAGGTGCTGGACACCGGCGATGCCGTGGACGGTCCTGGCGCGCCGGGCGACCCGGGCGGCCAGGTGCGCGGCGAAATCCGCCTGGACGGTGTCACTTTCGGTTATCCGGGTGCGGAATGTCCTGTGCTGCAAGAGGTTAGCTTCACCGCGCGGCCGGGGACGACAACCGCGATCGTCGGCGGCACCGGCTCGGGGAAATCAACCCTGATCGGGCTGATCTGCCGGCTGCAGGACGTCACCCAGGGGTCGGTGCGTCTGGACGGGACCGATGTCCGCGACTACGACGTCGAGCGGCTATGGGCGGCGTTGGGCCTGGTGCCGCAGCGCGGATACCTGTTCTCCGGCACCGTCGCCGATAACCTGCGTATCGGCAAGGACGACGCCACCGACGAGCAGATGTGGGCGGCGCTGACGGTGGCCGCGGCCGACGACTTCGTGCGCGCGCACCCGGCCGGCCTGGACATGCCGGTGGCCCAGGGCGGTATCAACTTCTCCGGTGGGCAGCGGCAACGGCTGGCGATCGCCCGGGCGGTGATCCGCCGGCCGGCGATCTACCTGTTCGACGACGCGCTGTCGGCCCTGGACGTGCACACCGACGCCCGGGTCCGCGACGCGCTGCGCGAGGTCGCCGCCGATGCAACGGTGGTTGTTGTGGCCCAACGGGTTTCGACGATCCGCCAGGCTGACCAGATCGTGGTGCTGGATGCCGGGCGGGTGGCCGGAGTCGGCACCCACGAGACGCTGCTGGAGAGCTGCCCGGCGTAC
>CAYPTG010000380.1:0-2446 GCA_964413455.1 uncultured Mycobacterium sp.
CGGCTACTACGGCTCGGTCAGCCACAACGTCAAGGCGGTCTACCAGCGCTACATGGGCTGGTTCGACGGTAACCCCGCCCGGCTGTGGGCACACCCGCCGGAAGCGGCCGGGCCGCGTTACGTGCAGGCGATGGGCGGCGTCGACCGGGTAGTGGAACTCGCCCGCACCGCGTTCGAGTCCGGAGATTTCCGCTGGGCCGCAACGCTTCTCGACCACGCCATCTTCACCGACGAGCGCCATGCGGGCGCCAGGGAGCTCTACGCGGACACCCTGGAGCAGCTGGGCTACGGCGCCGAATGCGCGACTTGGCGCAACTTCTTCCTAGCCGGTGCCACCGAGCTGCGGGACGGCAATTTCGGCACTCCCACCCAGACGACATCGACCACGATGCTGGCCCAGCTGACCCCCGATCAGATGTTCGACGCGCTGGCGATCGCGGTCAACGGACCCCGGGCCTGGGATCTGGAATTGGCGCTGGACGTTCGGTTCGATGACCTGGACGCCAACTACCGGCTGACCTTGCGCAACGGGGTGCTGGTCTATCGGCGGCGCCCGGCTGATCCGGATTCGGCAGCCGCGACGATCACGGTGGCCGCCAAGATGCGGTTGATGGCCGCCGCCGCGGGCGACCTCAGTTCCCCGGGGCTAGCGGTGAGCGGTGACGCGAGTGCGGTGCAGGCGCTGATGGGGGTGCTGGACAAGCCGGACCCGAACTTCAACATCGTCACGCCGTAGCCGAGGAGGAGCGAGGCAATCGGGTCCGCCGAGTCGACGATGCGGTGCGGCCCTACCGCCCCAGCGCGATCGCCAGGTTTTTCTTGGCGGTCCGCCGTAGCTGCACGATCCGCGCGGCGCCGGCCAGCGCGGTGATCAGGCCACCGGCCACCGCCGCCAACAGGATCGCCACACCCAGCGGCAGATTCCAGTGCCAGTGGATGAAGCTGAAGGCGGTCGATGCCGTGTTCTGCGCGATGAAGGTCAGCAGCACGATCAGGATCAGGAACCCGAGGATCAGCGACGTCCACAGGGCTCCGGCCCGGGTGAAGGTGACCTCCTGGGCCTGCGGGGTGGGCCGGCTTCGGACCTCAGGTTCGGCTGTTACCGGGGGCAGCGGCTCGCCCGGCGTCACATAGGGTTCTCCACTCATGCCGCCATTTTGGCCTGTTACGGCCCGGAACGGAACCGAAACCGGCCACAAGACGGTAACGGACCCATCGTCGCGAAGCTGGGACGGGTTTCCGGGCTCCTCAACGGCGCGCTGTGCTGTGCCGCATCGTCGCCCGGCGCAGGCCCAATTACCGGGCTCCTCAGCGGCGCGCTGTGCTGTGCCGCATCGTCGCCCGGTTGGACGGCCGATTAGGGTCAGACACCATGGGTGACAGGACGCCGCGCACATTCTGGCTGCGCCACCTGCTGGTGGCCCTGCTGATGGCTCTGCTTCCGGCCGCCGCCGGCTGTGGTAGTTCCAACCCGCTCGGCGGTGCCGGCATTTCCGGTGACCTCAAATCGGTGGTGGTGGGCTCCGCGGACTTCCCCGAGTCCAAGATCGTCGCCGAAATCTACGCTCAGGCGTTGGAGGCCAACGGATTTACCGTGGCCCGGCAATTCGGCATCGGCAGCCGGGAAACCTATATCCCTGCGCTGCGCGACCACTCCATCGACCTCATTCCCGAGTACACCGGGAATCTGCTGCAGTACTTCAATCCGAAGAGCCCGGCCACCGAGCCCACTGACGTCGAGCTGGCGCTCCACCGTGCGCTGCCCGGCGACCTGTCCATGCTGAGCCCGGCATCGGCCGACGACACCGACACCGTCACCGTCACCGCTGAACTCGCCCAGCGGTGGGGCCTGGCCACCATCGAGGATCTGGTGCCGCATTCGGCGGAGATCACCTTCGGCGCCCCGTCGGAGTTCCTCACCCGAGAACAGGGCCTGCCCGGCCTGAAAGCTAAGTACGGACTGGACATCAACCCGGACAACTTCGTCGCGATCAGCGACGGCGGCGGCCCGGCCACTGCCAAGGCGCTATCGGGCGGAACCGTCCTGGCCGCCAACATTTTCAGCACCTCCCCGGCCATCCCGGAGAACGGCTTCGTGATACTCGAAGACACCAAGAACAACTTCCGGGCCGGAAACGTGGTGCCGCTACTGAATTCGCAAAAGATGTCCGACGACATCAAGAAGGTGCTCGACGCGGTGTCTAAACGGCTCAGCACCAAGGCGCTGACCGAACTCAACGCCTCGGTGTCCGGTAACTCCGGTGTCGATCCCGATCAGGCAGCCAAACAATGGGTGGCGCAGAACGCTTTCAACAAGCCGATCGGTGACAAATGATCAGCTTCGACGGCGTCAGCAAAAGCTATCCGGATGGCACGCTCGCCGTCGACGACCTCAGCCTTGAGGTGCCCGAGGGCACGTTGACGGTGTTCGTCGGACCGTCCGGCT
>CAYPTG010000381.1:0-2441 GCA_964413455.1 uncultured Mycobacterium sp.
CCGACGAACGCTCGACGATTCGAAAGAGGACTATCCGATGAACACCGACGCCGCCGACCACTCCGCGCTGTTCGACCGGGCCAATGAGGCAGTCACCGCGGCGCTGGGCCCGATCCCCGACGGCATCGAGATCACCGCGGCGCTACGCAGCTCCGACACCCTGGCCGGCCGGATCGACCACACCCTGCTCAAAGCCGATGCCACCTTGGCCGCCATCGAGACGCTGTGCCAAGAAGCGGTAACGCATAAGTTCGCGTCGGTGTGCGTCAACACCCGGTGGGTGCCCACCGCCGCGGAGCGGCTGGCCGGAACGGGTGCGATGGTGTGCACGGTGGTCGGTTTCCCGCTCGGGGCGATGACCCGGCTGGCCAAAGCGGAGGAAGCACGGATCACCGTCGCTGAAGGGGCCGACGAGGTGGACATGGTGCTCGACATCGGTGGGCTGCTGTCCGGAGATCTGGCCGCGGTGTACGACGACATGCTCGGTGTGGTGGCTGCGGCGCGTCCCGCGCCGGTGAAGGTGATCCTGGAGACCAGCCTGCTCGATGACGAGCAGAAGGCCATCGCGTGTCTCATCGCGGCGCGCACCGGGGCGGCCTACGTCAAGACGTCGACCGGTTTCGGCGGTGGGGGCGCCAACGCCCACGACATCGCGCTGATGCGGGCGATGGTCGGAGATGCGTTGGGGGTCAAAGCTTCCGGGGCGGTGCGGACCCGGGAGGACGCCCGGGCGATGCTCAAAGCCGGGGCCGACCGGATCGGGGCGTCGTCGTCGGTGGCGATCGTCACCGGCGGTGCCGGCGAAGCGGATGGTTACTGAGCATGGCCGAGCGCGCTGCCGTTGACTCCGCGCTACTGGACGTCGCGCGTGCCTGGCTGGCCCAAGACCCCGATCCGGCCACCGCCGAGGAACTGTCCGGTCTCATTGACCGAGTCCAGAGCGGCGATGTTGCCGCAGCAGCCGAACTCGCCAATTCATTCGACGGCACACTGCAATTCGGCACCGCGGGGTTGCGCGGGCGGCTGGGTCCGGGCAGCAACCGGATGAACCGGGTGGTGGTGGCCCGGGCCGCCGCCGGGCTGGCCGCCTATCTACGGGCCAAGGGCGGCTCGGGCGACGAGCTCTCAGTCGTGATCGGCTACGACGCCCGCCGCAACTCCGACATCTTCGCCCACGACACCGCCGCCATCATGGCCGGTGCCGGCATCACGGCCATGGTGCTGCCCAGCGCACTGCCGACACCGGTGCTGGCCTTCGCGATCCGCGAACTCGGTTGTGCCGCAGGCGTGATGGTCACCGCCTCGCACAACCCGCCCGATGACAACGGATACAAGGTGTATCTGGGCGACGGCAGCCAGATCGTCTCACCGGCGGATGCCGAGATCGCGGAATGTATCGCCGCGGTCGGTCCGCTGGCCGACATTCCGCGCTCGGAGCGCTACCGCACCCTGGAGGGCGCGGTACTGGATGCCTATGTGGCGCGAGCGGTTTCGCTGCTGGGCAGCGGCCCGCGAGAGGTGTCGGCGGTGTACACCGCCATGCACGGGGTGGGGGGTGCGGTCTTCATGCGTGACGTCGAAGCAGCCGGCTTCGCTGCGCCGAGTGCGGTGGCCGCCCAGTTCGCCCCGGACGGGCGATTCCCGACGGTGAGTTTCCCCAACCCGGAAGAGCCTGGGGCGATGGACCTTTCGCTGGCTGATGCCCGCGCGCAGGGCGCGGACGTCGTCATCGCCAACGATCCGGATGCTGACCGGTGCGCGGCCGGCATCCCGTATGACGGTGACTATCGCATGCTCACCGGCGACGAAGTGGGGGCGCTGCTGGGCTGGTGGATCGCCGAGCGGGGGCGCCGGGAGGGCCCCCCCGCCACCGGGGTATACGCCCAGTCGATCGTGTCCGGGACGCTGCTGGAACGCATCGCCACCGACGCCGGCCTGGGGTACGCCACCACACTGACCGGGTTCAAGTGGATCTCCAAGGTCCCCGATCTGCGGTTCGGCTACGAGGAGGCGCTGGGCTACTGCGTGGACCCCGCCGCGGTCAAGGACAAGGACGGGATCACCGCCTCGCTGCTGATGCTGGAGCTGGTCGCCGCGCTCAAGGCGCAGGGCCGCGGGCCCCAGGATGTCCTGGACGACCTGGCCCGCAAGTTCGGCCTGTACGTGACAACCCAACTGTCCGTTCGGGTTTCGGATGTTTCCCTGATCGCCGAGGCGATGGCACGACTGCGGGGCAATCCGCCGACCTCCCTCGGCGCCCGGAAGGTGCTGCGCACCGACGACCTGGAACAGGGGGTCGACGGGTTGCCACCGACCGACGGACTGCGGTTCAGCCTGCCCGACGCCCGGGTGATCGTCCGGCCCAGCGGCACCGAACCCAAGCTGAAGTGCTACCTGCAGGTGGTGGTGCCGGTCGCCGGTGAGATTGCCGAGGCGCGGGC
>CAYPTG010000382.1:0-2426 GCA_964413455.1 uncultured Mycobacterium sp.
GTGGAGCGGCGGGAGCGGTCGCTGGTGTGATGGGCCGGTGACCGCGCTCGCCATCCCCTCCCTCGACCGCTACGACTCCTGGGCGGCGTGCGTCGCCGAGTTCGGGGACGACTACCCGCACGGCTCGGGGATCGTGCCAGAGCCCCCGTACGCCACCACCCGCGCAGCCTGCGCCGCGCTCGTCGAGCGAGCGCGGCTGTTCCGCACCCCCGGCGCCGAACTGCCAGACGGCCGGCTGCCCTCGGACTACCGCTGGATCGCCGCCGGTGACGAGGTGGCCGGGTTCCTCCGCTTCACCTGGACCCTCAACGACTGGCTCCGCGAGGAGGGCGGCCACATCGGCTACAGCGTGCGGCCGTCGCACCGCCGCCGGGGCCACGCCTCCCGCGCCCTCGGCCTCGCCTGCGGCCTGGCCCGCGACCGCGGCCTCGGCCGGGTGCTGGTGACCTGCGACGACGACAACGCCCCCTCCGCCCGCACCATCGAGTCGCAGGGCGGCCTGCTGGAGGACATCCGCCACGACAAGCGCCGCTATTGGATCACCCTGTGACAGCTAGGCCGGTTTCCCGCCCACAGGCGTGCAGAGATCAGGCAAGCGCCCCGGAGATCTCGTCGGCGGCGTCCGGGCCGAAGGCGCCGGCCAGGCGGTCCTTGGCCACAGCCGGGTCCCAGGTCCAGTTCTGGGTGCCGGTGGTCTCCAGCACCAGCACCGCGACCAGCGAGCCCAGCTGCGCCGAGCGCTCCAGGTCCAGCCCGGCGCCGCGGCCGGTGAGGAAGCCGGCTCGGAAGGCGTCACCGACCCCGGTCGGATCCACCTGCGCTTTCTCGGGCACCACGCCGACGTGGATGTTGGTGCCGTCGGCGCTGACCAGGTCGACGCCGTCAGCACCCAGCGTGGTGACCCGCAGGCCGACCTGACCCAGCACGTCGGCGTCGGTCCAGCCGGTCTTGGACAGCATCAGATCCCATTCGTAGTCGTTGCTGAACAGGTAGGCCGCGCCGTCGACCAGGCCGCGGATCTCATCCCCCGACAGCCGCGCCAACTGCTGGGACGGGTCGGCGGCGAACGCCAAGCCCAGCGCGCGGCACTCCTCGGTGTGGGCGAACATCGCGGCCGGGTCGTTGGCGCCGATGATGACCAGCTCCGGGGTGCCCACGGCGGCCACCACGTCGGCCATCTTGATGTTGCGGGCCTGCGACATCGCCCCCGGATAGAAGGAGGCGATCTGGGCCATGTCCTCGTCGGTGGTGCAGACGAACCGGGCGGTGTGCTGGGTGTCGGAGATCAGCACGGTCGCGCAGTTGACGCCGGCTGACTCCAGCCACTCCCGGTAGTCGGTGAAGTCCACCCCGGCCGCGCCGACCAGCGCCGCGTCGCCGCCGAGCACCCCGATGGCGTAGGCCATGTTGCCGGCCACCCCGCCGCGGTGCACCACCAGGTCATCGACCAGGAAGCTCAGCGACACCTTCTGCAGGTGCTCGGCCAGCAGCTGCTCGGAGAACCGCCCGGGGAACCGCATCAGGTGGTCGGTGGCAATGGATCCCGTCACCGCGATCGTCACAAGTATCCGCCCTTCAAACTCTCATGGAGCAAGCCCGCTCGTGCGCTAGCCTGCGTATCAAGAGCCGACTATATGGCCCGGCATCCCCGGATGCGGTCCGGGGCTCGACGCCCGCACCGACGACACACCGAGGAGACCCAATCGATGGCCGGCCCGTATCCGCCGCGCCCGCCGGTGGGCGGCGAGGGTCAGCCGTTCGCCGGTGCGCCCGCCTACAGCGAGCCCTACCCCTACCCGAGCGGGTATCCGGGTCCACTACCGCCGCCGGTGAGCTATCCGGCCTCAGTCCCGTCCACACCGACCCCGCCGGCTCGGCGGGCGTTGCTGTGGGGGCTACTGGGCCTGGGGTTGATCGCCGCCCTGGTGGCGACAGCGGTGTTGGCCGGTGGGCGGAGCCGCGGCGCGGGTGCGGGCGGGTTCACCGACGCGGCGGCCAAGACCGCGATCCAGGGCTATTTGAACGCGTTGTCCGAGGGTGACACCGAGGCGATAGCGCGAAATACCTTGTGCGGCATGTACGACTCGATCAGGGACCGCAAGTCCGACATGGCGCTGGCCCGGCTGGCCAGTGACGCGTTCCGCAAGCAGTTCGTCCAGGTGGAGGTCACCGCGATCGACACCATCGTGCTGTCCTCGCCATATCAGGCGCAGGTGTTGTTCACCATGAAGGTGCAGCCCGCAGCGACCTCACGCAAAGCGCGAGACGAGGAGCAGGGTGTGGCGCAACTGCTGCGGCAGGGCGATCAGCTGCTGGTGTGCTCGTATCTGCTGCGCACCGCTGCGCAGTACTGAACGCTTTAGTTGAACGAGTCGCCGCAGGCGCAGGAGCCGGTGGCGTTCGGGTTGTCGATGGTGAAGCCCTGC
>CAYPTG010000383.1:0-2425 GCA_964413455.1 uncultured Mycobacterium sp.
GTCGATGTGGTGCAGTCGGTGGGCCGGGTGATGCGCAAAGCCCAGGGCAAGGACTACGGCTACATCATCCTGCCGGTTGCGGTCCCGGCCGGCGTCTCACCGTCACAAGCCCTTTCGGATAATCGCCGATTCAAGGTGGTGTGGCAGGTCCTCAACGCTCTGCGCGCCCACGACGACCGGTTCAACGCGATGGTCAACTCGATCGCCCTGAACGCCTCCTCGGAACTGCAAGCCACCGGAAAGGGTTCCGATCAACTCCTCGGTGGGCATATCGGCCCGACGACGGAGAACCCGGAGAGCATCGGCACCGGCGAGAGCGCCGGCCCTACCAGCAGTGGGGAAACGGACGGGGACCGCACCGATGGTGGGCGGCTGGCGTCGCAGATGGCGCTGTTCTCGCTGTCGGAGTGGCAGGAGGCGATCTACACCCGCATCGTCGACAAGGTCGGTACCCGAACCTACTGGGAGGACTGGGCCAAGGACGTCGCCGACATCGCCGCGGCTCTGATCGCCCGGATCAAAGTCCTGATCGACGGAGCCGACCCAGCGGTGACCGAGGCTTTCGCGAAGTTCCATAAAGGCTTGCAGGACAACCTGAACGACTCCATCACCCGTGACGACGCGATCTCGATGCTGGCTCAGCACCTGATCACCGCGCCGGTGTTCGACGCGCTGTTCGCCGGCCACGAGTTCGCGGCCCACAACCCTGTCTCCCGCACCATGCAGGCGATGGTGGATCAGCTCGGCGAGGCAGGTTTGGAGGCCGAGACCGAGCACCTCCAAGGCTTCTACGATTCGGTGCGAATCCGCGCCTCGGAGGTCACCACCGCAGACGGCAAGCAGCAGGTGATCGCCGAACTCTACGAGAAGTTCTTCAAGGTCGGCTTCGCCAAACAGGCTGAGGCACTGGGCATTGTCTACACCCCGGTCGAGATCGTCGACTTCATCCTCCGCGCCGCCGACCACGCATCGCGTGAAGCGTTCGGCCGCGGCCTCACCGACGACGCCGTACACGTCCTCGACCCGTTCACCGGCACTGGCACCTTCATCACCCGGCTCATGCAGTCTGGTCTGATCCGTCCAGAAGACTTGGTGCGCAAGTACGCCCATGAATTTCACGCCAACGAGATCATGCTGCTGGCCTACTACATCGCCGCAGTGAACATCGAAACCACCTACCACGCGCTCACCAACACCGAGTACAGCCCGTTCGAGGGAATCGTCCTCACGGACACGTTCCAGATGACCGAGAACGACGACTCAATGGACACGGAGATGTTCCCGCAGAACAACTCTCGGATCGTCAAACAGCTCGCCACACCGATCCATATCATCGTTGGAAATCCCCCATACTCGGTGGGGCAGGGCTCCGCGAACGATGACAACGCGAACGTGACTTACCCGACCCTCGATGCGCGGATCCGCGACACCTATCTCGTGTCTCGAAACCGCGGCGGTAGTAACTCCATGTTCGACTCATACATTCGCGCCTTCCGGTGGGCGACCGATCGCATCGGTGACCATGGAATCGTTGCGTACGTGTCGAATGGCGGCTGGGTTGACGGGAACACCGCCGACGGGATGCGCATCGCACTCGCAGCTGAGTACAGCCGCATCTATATTTATAACCTCAGGGGAAACGGCCGAATTGCGGGTGAACCGGGCCGCAAGGAGGGTCGGCCTATTTTTGAGTTCGGGGGATTCCGCCCTGATGGTTCCGAAATTAAGTCCACGGCCGGAGGGTCGCGAGCTGGCATCGCAATAACCCTCATGGTGAAGGATGCGCAGTCGCCGGGCCCTGCCACGGTGTACTACGCCGAGGTGGATGACTACTTGAGCGCCGGTGAGAAGATCCGCGCGATCAGCACCGCGCAGCAGTTCACGGGCCTGGCGATGCGCGAGATTGTCCCGAACCAGCACGGCGACTGGACAAACCAGCGCACCGACGAGTTCTCCCAATGGCCGGTCATGGGCTCGAAAAAGCCCGCTCCGGGCCTTTCTCGAGTCTTCGAAATCTACTCCCGCGGACTGGAATCAGGCCGTGACGCTTGGGTCTACAACTACTCGTTATGGACGGTCACGAACGCGTGCCGATCCGCTGTCGAGTTCTTCAATCAGACAGCTGATTCATATTCGGACTGGGCAGAACTTCAGCGGCTCTCGCTCGGCAAGGAGAGCGCGACAAAATTCACGAAGGCGCACTCCGGCGCGGTAAATGACCCTCGGTGCTTCAGCTGGACCTTGAGTGCGCGGAGCCGACTCGCAGGCGGAAAGAAGATGTCGTTCGACCCGGAGCGGCTTACTGAGGGCATCTACCGTCCGTTCAGCAAACAGCACGTCTACTACGACCGTGCGCTCAACCATATCTGGGGCTCCCTCGGATCAATATTTCCGACACCGCATCACAAGAACACTGGCATCCTGC
>CAYPTG010000384.1:0-2398 GCA_964413455.1 uncultured Mycobacterium sp.
GAGGATCTTGTGGCCGGTGATACGACCATTACCGTCGTCGGAAATCTGACCGCCGACCCGGAACTGCGCTTCACCCCGTCCGGTGCGGCCGTGGCCAACTTCACGGTGGCCTCGACCCCGCGGATCTACGACCGGCAAAGCGGTGAGTGGAAGGACGGCGAGGCGCTGTTCCTGCGCTGCAACATCTGGCGCGAGGCCGCCGAGAACGTGGCCGAGAGCCTGACCCGCGGCGCGCGGGTGATCGTGACCGGGCGGCTCAAGCAGCGCTCGTTCGAGACCCGGGAAGGCGAGAAGCGCACCGTGGTCGAGGTCGAGGTCGACGAGATCGGCCCGTCACTGCGTTACGCCACCGCCAAGGTCAACAAGGCTTCCCGCGGCGGCGGGGGCGGCGGCTTCGGTGGGGGTGGCGGCGGCGGTGCACGTGCCGCGGCCAACGCGCCCACCGAGGATCCGTGGGGCAGTGCCCCGGCGTCGGGTTCCTTCGGCGGCAGCGACGACGAACCCCCCTTCTGATCAACCAGCGCCGACGGCGCGACTACGACATCGAGACCGACGCGCCGGGAGGCGCGGCCCGAAAGAGATTGTGAAACATGGCAAAACCCACGAAACGGCGTCCCGCTCCGGACAAGCCGGTCAAGACCCGCAAGTGCGTGTTCTGCTCCAAGAAGGGGCAGGAGATCGACTACAAGGACACCGCGCTGCTGCGCACCTACATCAGCGAGCGCGGCAAGATCCGCGCCCGCCGGGTGACCGGCAATTGTGTTCAGCACCAGCGTGATATCGCCATCGCCGTCAAGAACGCCCGCGAGGTTGCCTTGCTGCCGTTCACCTCGGCCACTCGCTAGAACGGAGCACCTACCAATGAAGCTGATCCTCACCGCTGAGGTCGACCACCTGGGTGCAGCCGGCGACACCGTCGAGGTCAAGGACGGGTATGGCCGCAACTTCCTGCTGCCCCGCGGCCTGGCGATCGTGGCCAGCCGCGGCGCGCAGAAGCAGGCCGACGAGATCCGCAGGTCCCGGGAAGCCAAGACCGTGCGCGACCGTGAGCATGCCGACGAGATCAAGGCGGCGCTCGAGGGTCTCGGCCCGATCACCCTGCCGGTCAAGGTCTCCGCGGACACCGGCAAGCTGTTCGGCTCGGTGACCGCTAATGACATCGCGGTGGCCATCAAGAAGGCCGGCGGCCCCGCCGTCGACAAGCGTTCGGTGCGGCTGCCCAAGGCGCATATCAAGGAGACCGGCAGTCACACGGTCGCGGTGCACTTGCATCCGGAGGTGGATGTCGACGTCACGGTGGATATCACCGCACAGGCGTAGTTGCTTTCACCCCTGGGAAATCCCCGGTAGCGGCTTATTGGCCGCCGCCGGGGATTTTTTGCGCCGCAAACTCGGTGGCTTTAGTTACTACAGCTAACGTAACCGCTCGTTAACCGAGTGCACCATCGCCGGCAACGCAACACGCCCGGAATGGCAACCCGAACCGACACGCCGATGCACTTCGCATCCACAGGCCCTCAGTGCATTACTCTGCGGTTTACGTGGAAAAACATCCCACAAATTCATAGCGATCCACAGGTTTTCCACAAGGCGCCAACACCGTTGTGCGCAGGTATCCACAGCCCGCTAACACGTTAGTGAACAGCCCCGGTTGGTGGGGGCTCCAGCAACGTCTACCGTTCCCCAGGGCACCGCCTCTCGGCGGAGGTCACGAGCGTGATTTGTCGGTGAGTCGACGTAGCGTCACACCTATCAATCGAACTCTCGTTCGATGCTTGCATCGCTGAGCAGAAGGAGGTCGGGGCAGCCCGATGGCGGTCGTTGACGATCTCGGACAGCACACCGCGGACTCCGCGCCGCCCGCCGAGGATTTCGGGCGCCAGCCGCCGCAGGATCTGGCCGCCGAGCAGTCCGTGCTGGGCGGCATGCTGCTGAGCAAGGACGCGATCGCCGACGTGCTGGAGCGGCTGCGCCCCGGCGACTTCTACCGCCCCGCTCACCAGAACGTCTACGACGCGATCCTGGACCTCTACGGTCGCGGTGAGCCGGCCGACGCTGTCACCGTCGCCGCCGAGCTGGACCGGCGCGGGCTGCTGCGCCGCATCGGCGGCGCGCCGTATCTGCACACCCTGATCTCGACGGTGCCCACCGCGGCCAACGCCGGCTACTACGCCGGCATCGTGTCGGAGAAGGCGCTGCTGCGCCGACTGGTGGAGGCCGGCACCCGGGTGGTGCAGTACGGCTACGCCGGCGCCGAGGGTGCTGACGTCAACGAGATCGTCGACCGGGCACAAGCCGAGATCTACGACGTCACCGAACGGCGTACCGCCGAGGACTTTGAGGCGCTGGAAGCGCTGCTGCAGCCGACGATGGACGAGATCGACGCCATTCAGTCACA
>CAYPTG010000385.1:0-2391 GCA_964413455.1 uncultured Mycobacterium sp.
CGTGGTGCTGAACAGACGATCATCGACTCGGTACTGGTGGCCTGCGAATCGTCGGTCATCTATCGACGCCGCAACCTGGGCCAGGCCAGTATCGCTGCGGTCGCCGAGCTGCTGTTGTTCGACGGCGACAACCCGCGCTCGCTGATCTATCAACTGGATCGGTTGCGCACCGGCCTGCGTTCACTACCGGGTTCGTCGGGCTCGTCGCGTCCGGAGCGGCTGGTCGAGGAGATCAGCGCGCGGCTGCGGCGGCTGGACCCCGAGGAGCTGGAGCAGGCTGACGCGCAAGGGCAGCGAGTCGAGCTCGACGGGCTGTTGAGCGGCGTCTACGCCGGGCTGCGGGACCTGTCCGACGTCATCACCCAGACCCAGCTGTCATTGCCCGGCGACATGCAGCCGCTGTGGGGCCCGGACCAGCGGCGGGTATTGCCATGACCGCGCCCGGAGCCACCCGCCGATACCGGATCAGTCATCGCACCGACTACCGGTACTCCGATGTGGTCACCAGCTCGTACGGCCGCGGGCACCTGACACCCAGGGATAGTGCCCGCCAGCGGTGCCTCACCTTCGAGCTCGACATCGACCCGCGGCCCGCCGACCGGTCCACCAGCCGCGATGCCTACGGCAATATCAGCTCCTATTTCCATGTCACCCAACGTCACCGGGTGCTGTCGGTGCTGGGCGATTCCGTCGTCGAGGTGGACCCGCCGTCACCCGGCCTGTACGACTCCGGTGTGGTGATGCGGCCCTGGGAGCAGGCTCGGCCGTCGGGCCCGGACGGGGTGCTGGCCGCCGAGTTCACCTTGGATCTGCGGCCGCCGGAAATCAGTGCCGCGGTAAGGGATTACGCCGCACCGAGTTTCGCCCCGGGCCGCCCCTTGGTCGAGGTACTCCGCGACCTCAACACACGGATCTTCGGCGATTTCACTTATCGTTCCGGCTCGACGACGGTCTCCACTCAGGTCTCCGAGGTCTTGGCGGCCGGGGAGGGGGTGTGCCAGGACTTTGCCCGGCTGGCGATCGCCTGTATGCGGGCCAACGGACTGGCGGCAAGCTATGTGTCCGGATACCTGGCGACTGACCCGCCGCCGGGCAAGGAGCGGATGTTCGGGGTGGACGCGACGCACGCCTGGGCAGCGGTGTGGACCGGTGAGCGGTGGCTGGGGCTGGATCCCACCAATGACCAGTTCGTGGACGAGCGTTACATCGTGGTCGGCTGGGGCCGCGACTACGCCGACATCCCGCCGTTGCGGGGGATCATCTACACCGATTCGGAGTACAGCGTCATCGACGTTTCGGTAGATGTGGCCCCGTGGGATGCGTGATTTCCTCTGCCCGAACTGCGGCCAGCATCTGACCTTTGAAAACTCGGTCTGCCTGTCCTGCGACAGCGCGGTGGGATTCTCGCTGTCGGATATGGCGTTCCTGGTCATCGCGCAGGACGGTGAAGTCGCCCATAGCGGTACCGTCGATGCGCGCGAATACCAACTGTGCGCAAATCTGTATCTAGCGCAATGCAATTGGCTGGTCGAGGTGCAGCCGGTCCGGCAACTCTGCGTCTCCTGCGCGCTGACCCGGACCCGCCCACGTGACGACGACCACGACGCCGCAGCGGCTTTCGCCGACGCCGAAATGGCCAAACGTCGCCTGGTCGCCCAGCTGCATGAGTTGAACCTTCCGGTGGTCGGCCGGCAAGTTGACCCGCAGAACGGGCTGGCCTTCGATCTGTTGTCGAGTGCCACCGAACGGGTGATCACCGGTCACGACAGCGGCATCATCACCGTCGACCTCGCCGAAGGCGACGATGTGCACCGTGAACAGATGCGGGTCAACATGGACGAGCCGTACCGGACCCTGCTGGGCCACTTCCGGCACGAGATCGGCCATTACTACTTCTATCGCCTGGTTGCCCCGCAGCCGGACTACCTGACCGAGTTCGATCGCCTCTTCGGCGACCCGGACGCCGACTATCAGGCGGCAATCGACCGGCACTACCAGCAGGGGCCGCCCACCGGCTGGGAACAGCAGTACGTGTCCGCCTACGCCACGATGCATCCGGCCGAGGACTGGGCCGAGACGTTCGCGCACTATCTACACATCCGCAGCACACTGGACACCGCGGCGGCCTACGGGCTGGCACCGGCGACCGGAACCTATCAGCGTAAGGTTTTGGGGCCCAGCGGATTCGACACCATCATCGAGATGTGGTTGCCGCTGGCGTGGTCGCTCAACATGGTGAACAGGTCGATGGGCAAACCGGACCTGTACCCCTTCGTGCTACCGGCGGTCGTACTGGACAAGATGCGGCTGATCCACATCATTATCGACGAGACTAGGGTCTGATTGCCGGACTCCTCAGCGGCTCGCTGCGCTGCGCCGCATCGTCGCCCG
>CAYPTG010000386.1:0-2386 GCA_964413455.1 uncultured Mycobacterium sp.
GACCGGACCGCCCCAGGTGATTATGCGGCCGGACCGGCTGACGCGCTCGTTAACTGTTGCTCGTCAACGCGTGCTCCAATGGCTTGCTCCTCCCGCGACGGCGTCGAACACCACCTCCAGGGTGTGCTGCAGCGCCGCGGAGTCGGCCGGTTCTTCCTGGTTGAGCCAGTGCTGGTAGGCCGCCAGTGTCACCCCGAGTAACTGCCAGGCCACGGTCTGCGGCATCAGGTGATCGGGCCGCTCCCCAGCGCGCTCGGCGACGAACCGGGCCACCACATCGCGCCAGCCGGCGTACATCGTCATCGAGTAGGCCTGTAACTCCGGGGTTTGCAGGATTAGCCGCATCCGCTGGCGATGCCGGGCGGTCTCGGATTCGTCGAAGGTGTGGAAGTCCAGCAGCGCGGCCCGCAGCGCCGCCGCCGTCGGCACCGAAGGATGGGTGCCGTCGAGCACCGCGGCGAAGGCCCGCAGGCGTGCCCCGAAGTCGCCCCACGGGATCGCGCTCTTGGACGGGTAGTACCGGAACAGGGTGCGCCGCGAGATCCCGGCCGCCGCGGCCACCTCGTCGACGCTGACCTCGGCGAAGCCGTAGGTGGTGAACAGGTCCAGGGCAACGCGGGTGATGTTGTTCTGGGTAGTCATCCGGCGGCGCCCGGAGCGGGAGCGGTTGGTCGCCATTCGCGTAGGCTCGCATCTTGTGCCGCTTCGCGCCGGTTTCGCCACGCTGCTGGCGCTGATCATGGTCCTGGCCGGGTGCGGTCGGGCCGTCCCGGCGACCCTAGCCGATCCCACGCTGGTGGCGACGACGTCCGGCCCGGTGCGCGGGGTGGCCGCCGACGGTTTCCGGCTCTTCCAGGGCATCCCGTATGCCGCCGCGCCGAAGGGTCCGCTGCGCTGGCGTCCGCCGCAGGCGCCGGTGCCGTGGACGGTGGCCCGAGACGCCACCAAGCCGGGCCTGCGTTGCATCCAGGACATTCGTCAAGACCCCGATTACGGCCGGCCGATCAGCGAAGACTGTCTCAACCTCACGGTGTGGACCCCGACCGGGGCGACGCCGGAATCACCGCGCCCGGTGATGGTGTGGATTCACGGCGGCGGCTTTCTCAACGGCAGCTCCGACATCTACGGCGCCCGGACGCTGACCACCGCGGGCGACATCGTGGTGGTCACCGTCAACTACCGGCTCGGGGCGCTGGGCTTCCTGGCGCACCCGACGCTGGCCGACGATCCGGGCGGCCCCGGTAACTACGGTCTGGCCGATCAGCAGGCCGCGCTGCGCTGGGTGCGCGACAACATCACCGCGTTCGGCGGCGATCCGGAGAAAGTCACCATCGCCGGTGAATCCGCCGGCGCCATCTCGGTGTGCGATCACCTCGTCGCACCGGAGTCCGCCGGACTGTTCCGGGCGGCCATCATGCAGAGCGGGCCGTGCCAGGCCCAGGCCGACCTGCCGACCGCCGAACGGGTTAGCGTCGGCTATGCCCGACAGGTCGGCTGCGGCGATTCCGAGCGGACCGCCGACTGCCTGCGGCAACTGCCCCCCGCCCGGCTCACCGGCGGGCCGCAGTACGTCCGGCTGGGCTCCAACATTCTCACCGGGCCGATTACCGGAACCCCGCGACTGCCCGCCCCGCCGCTGACCGCCGCCGGCAACGCGGCCCGGGTACCGGTACTCATCGGCAGCACCGCCGACGAGTTCACCCTGTTCGTCGCGATGCTGTATCTACGCCGACACAGCCTGCCGCCCTACCGGAGGCTGCTGGCCGACACGTTCGGGGCCGAGGCGCCGCTGGTGGCCGCGCAGTACCCGGTGCAACGCTACGACGGCAGTACCGCGCTGGCCTATGCCGCCGCGGTCACCGACGGGGTGTTCGCCTGCCCGGTCGACGCGATGGCCACCGAGCTGGCCCGCCGCGGCCAGCCGGTGTACGCCTTCGAGTTCGCCGATCGCACCGCACCGGCTCCCGATCCGCTCCGCACGCTGCCGTTTTCGGTCGGCGCCGGGCATGCCCTGGAACTGCGCTACCTCTTCGAGATCGGTGGGGCGCCGCGGCTGAACCCGGCGCAGCAGGAGCTCTCAGACGCGATGATCGCCTACTGGAGCCGTTTCGTCACCACCGGCGCCCCGGATGCCCCCGGACGACCGGAGTGGCCGGCGCTGGACCCGCAGCATCCGCAACGACTCACCCTGCAGACCGGCCAGCCCGTCGTCACCGGCGACTTCGCGCAGTTGCACCGGTGTGGGTTCTGGGCCGCTCGGGGCTAGCTGTCGAGTGTGCGGTGGGGGCGGATTTTCGCGGGGGATCGCCGTCTGAGCGCACACTCAACGCCCGGACTAGCCGGGTGACGATGCGGCGCAACGCAGAGAGCCGCTGAGGAGCCCGGC
>CAYPTG010000387.1:0-2376 GCA_964413455.1 uncultured Mycobacterium sp.
CCCTACTACAAGGTCAAGGCGACGTTCGCCTTTTCCGCCGGCGATCCGCCGGCCGCGGTCCGCTCGGCGCTGCTGTCGGTGGCCGACGCGTTGCCGGCGAAACTGCCGGCCAGCCGGGCTGCCGTCACCCCGCTGGGTGCCCACACCGTCCACCCGGGAGTGGTCAACTACCGGGTGATGGTGCCGGTCGCTTCACCCGCGGACGCCGACGACACGGTGGCCCTGTTGATGCAGCGAGCCTGGTATTCCGCCCAGCGTGCCGGCCTGCACCTGGACAACGTGAAGTCCGGTGCCCGGCGCAAGAGCACCCACCTGACCGAGCAGGTCGACGCGATCGTCGCCGGCCTGGGCCTGGACCCGGATTCGGCAGCCACCATGCGGGCCGCGGCCCGGGTGCTGCCGTTCGCCGAAGGCGAGGTGATCCAGGCGGTCGGCAGCATCCCGGAGGCCATGGGTTTCATCATCGACGGCGAGGTGGGGATGTTCGTCACCACCGACGACGGGGGCCGGGTCTCCCTGGGCGAGCTGGGGCCGGGGGATTACATCGGCAGCACCGCGCTGACCCGGCAGCGGGTGCTCACCGGGATGGTGGCGCTGACGACAACCGAGATCGTGGCGGTATCGCGCACGGGGATGAACGCCATCGTGCAGAAGAATCCCCGGCTGGCCCGCCAAATCGGCGACGCGATCGACATGCGCCGCCAGGCCGGACGCGCGGCCCTGGCCGAAGTGGCCCAGCACGGGGTGAACTAGTTTTTTGGTTGGGTAGCCTGCCTCATCGCCTCGGCGAAGGCGGCGGCCCGCCGATCGGTGAAAACCTCCTCCAGTAGCAGCGGTGTGCCGTCCGGCCCGGCCAGCGGCACCCGCCAGTTCGGGTACTCGTCGATGGTGCCGGGCTGGTTCTGGGTGCGCCGTTCACCGACCGCGTCGGTCAGCGCGAGTGCCAGCAGCCGCGAAGGGGTGCGGCCCAGGTACCGGCACAGCGCCAGCGATGTGTCTTCCTCATCGGCTTGGCTGTCGACCGCCAGTAGTCCCACTCGACGCAGTTCGGCCAGCCAACGGGCCTGCAGAGCCCGGTCATCGGCGATTTCGTCGGCCACCGGGCGGGTGAGCAGCCCGAGTTCGGCCCGCAGCCGCACGTGGTCGCCGGCCAGATATCCCGCAGTGGGCGGCAGATCGTGGGTGGTCACCGAGGACAGGCACAGCTCCCGCCACCGTTCGGCGGCCAGCGGCGCCCGGCTGTCCGGCTCGGCTTCGAACCACAGGATCGAGGTGCCCAGCAGGCCGCGCTCGCGCAGATAGTCACGCACCCACGGCTCGACGGTGCCCAGATCCTCGCCGACCACCACCGCCCCGGCCCGGTGGGCTTCCAGCGCGACGATGCCGATCATCGCGTCATGGTTGTATCGGACGTAGGTGCCGTGCGTCGGCGGGGAGCCCTCGGGTATCCACCACAACCGGAACAGGCCGATGACGTGGTCGATCCGCACCCCTCCGGCGTGCCGCAGCACCGCCTCGATGAGCGCCCGAAACGGTTGGTAGCCAAGCTCTTCGAGCCGGTCGGGTCGCCACGGCGGCTGCGACCAGTCCTGGCCGAGCTGGTTGAACTCATCGGGCGGGGCGCCGGCACTGACCCCCAGCGCCAGCACATCCTGCAGCGACCAGGCGTCGGCCCCGGTGGGATGCACGCCGACCGCCAGGTCATGCATGATGCCCAGCGCCATCCCGGTGCGCAGCGCCTGGGACTGGGCGTTACCCAGCTGTTCATCGAGCTGCCACTGCAGCCAGCGGTGGAAATCCACCGCGTCCCGGTGCCGCCGGGCGAACTCGGCGACCGCCGGGTTGGCCGGATGCTGCAGCTCCTCGGGCCAATCCCGCCAGTCCGCGCCGTATTCCTCGGCCAGCGCGCACCAGATGGCGAAATCCTCCAGGGCGCAGCCTTCGCGCTCGTTAAAGGCCTCGAAGGCGAGCTGGCGGCCCGCCGAGCGAGGGACCCGGTACACCAGCCGCAACGCTGTGCGTTTGGCCGCCCAGACCCCGTCGCGGTCGATGACCTCGGAGGTGCGGGACCGGGCCTGCACCGCCTTGCGGCGACGGTGCACCCGACCCCGTTTGGGCAGCCGGCCGAACTCCGGGATCGCTTCGACCCGCAAGTAGAGCGGGTTGACGAAGCGACGGGAGGTGGGCAGGTAGGGGGAGGGCTCGATGGGCGCGCATGGTTGCGCCGCATGCAGCGGGTTGACCAGCAGATACCCCGCCCCGTGCCGGGCGCCGGACCAGACCGCCAGGTCGGCCAGGTCGGCCAGGTCGCCGAAACCCCAGGACCCGCGGGACTGCACACTGTAGAGCTGGGTGGCCAGCCCCCACAGCCGGCGG
>CAYPTG010000388.1:0-2371 GCA_964413455.1 uncultured Mycobacterium sp.
GTAGCCTCCACCCGACGGGGCGCCGAGCAACTGTCCACCGCCGAGGAGAAGATCTCCGAGGCCGTGGCACACCTCGATCGCATCGATGACATCAAGAAGGCTGCCGGCTCCATCCACAAGAACGCCGAGAAGATCGAAACCAGCTGCACGGCAGTCACTTCTGGAATCAATCGCCTTCTCGCCGAGGCTCTGGCCGCGCTGGCCGACGTCCAGGCAGCTGACACGGACACCCCCGAGTCGCCCGGCAACACCGCCGCCTGATCCCCCCAACCCGAAGGAATCAACATGAAGCACATCACCATGAAGGTGGCGGTCGTCGCACCGATCCTCGCCGCCCCCAGCAGACGGCCGAGGCACAACAACCCACCACAAACACAACGGTCACGACCTCCTTCGAGTTCGTGACTTTTATGCCTTGAATTCGTAGAACCGCTCGTGGTGGGCGAGGGGGGACTTGAACCCCCACGTCCCGAAGGACACTGGCACCTGAAGCCAGCGCGTCTGCCATTCCGCCACTCGCCCAAAGACAGCGGGCAGCGTATCACGGTGGCGGCGTACGTACCGCGGGCCCAAATCCCGGCCGATACCATGGGGATGGACCAACGTGGGTTGGGAATCGAGGTAGACGGTCCGGTGGGTAACCAAAAGGGCCTGGCTGCGCGCATCGAGCGCCTGCTGGAGGACAGCGTCGGGGATGCGTTCGCCCGCGTCTTCGGCGGCTCCATCGTCCCCGCGGAGGTGGAATCGCTGCTGCGGCGGGAAGCCTCCGACGGCGTTCAGCGGCTGTCCGGCGACCGATTTTTGGCTCCCAACGACTACATCATTACCCTCAGTGAGTCCGACTTCCAGAAGGTAAACGCCGATAAAGATCTCACTGCAGACACATTTGCCAAACATTTAGCCGCAGATATTCACGACCAGGGCTGGCAGACCTACGGTGATGTCGTGGTTCGGTTCGAGCAGGCCGAAACCCTGCACACCGGCCAGTACCGAGTTCGAGCCGTCGTCAACCCCGATGCCGACCCCCGCCCGTCTGCTCCCTTACCCGGCCCAGCAGAATCGATGCACGCGTACACCGCAGAACCAGGAGTGCCAGCGATGACCGACAACCCGAGCTACCGCGGACAGGGCCGTCCCGGCGACGAGTACTACGACGACCAGTACGGTCGGCCGGCCGACGATCCGCGGGCGGCGACGCCCGAACGCGCCCCCTATCCCCCGGAGCAGGGCTATGCGCCCGGCGCCCCCGGCTACGAGCAGGGCGGCTACCCGCCTCGCGGCGGCTATCCCGATCAGGGCGGCTACGGCGGCTACGAGCAGCGCCCGCCGGCCGGCGGTTACGGCGCCCCCGGCTACGAACAGGGCTACCGGCCGGCTCCTCCGGGCTACGGCGCCCCGCAATACGGCCCCCCGGCCGGTGGCTACCCGCCGCCCGCCGCTGACTACGACTACGGCCGTCCGGCCCCGGGTCGCCACGAGAGCCCCGGTTACGGCGGCTACGAGCCGCGCCCGGGTTACCCGGAGCCCGGCTACGGCCGGCAGGAGTACGCCCAGCCCGATTACGGCTATAGCCAGGGCGGCTACCCCCCGGCGGCGCCGGCCGCTCCGGCGGCACCGGACTACGGCTACGGGCAGCCCGCCCAGCCCGGGTACGGCTACCCGCCAGCACCCGGCCCGGAGTATTCGTCGGCGGAGCGGGCGGTCACGCTGCAGCTTGACGACGGCAGCGGCCGGACCTACCAGCTGCGTGAGGGCGCCAACGTGATCGGTCGCGGCCAGGACGCGCAGTTCCGGCTGCCCGACACCGGGGTGTCCCGCCGGCACCTGGAGATCCGCTGGGACGGTCAGACCGCGCTGTTGCAAGATCTCAACTCGACCAACGGCACCACGGTGAACAATGCGCCGGTTCAGGAATGGCAGCTCGCCGACGGCGACGTGATCCGGCTCGGCCACTCGGAGATCGTCGTACACGTTCACTAGGTCCGATTGCCGCGCTCCTCAACGCGGCCGCGCTGCTTGATCGTCGCGCGGCTAGGCTTCACACTCGCGAGCGGGCGTCCCAAGTATCCTGTGACGTTGCCGAAGTCCGCCGGGTTGTCGCTGGCGTCACTGCCGGGCTGCAACCAAGACAGGAGGATGGAGGGCACCGCATGCAGGGTCTAGTTCTGCAGTTGACGCGTGTCGGCTTCCTGCTGTTGCTTTGGCTGTTCATCTGGTCGGTGTTGCGCATCCTGCGTACCGATATGTACGCGCCGACCGGCGCGGTCATGGTGCGCCGCGGCCTGCGCGGCCGCGCCCCCGGCCGGCGCAGCCGTACCGCGGCCCGCTATCTGGTCGTCACCGAAGGTGCGCTGGCCGGCACCCGCATCAA
>CAYPTG010000389.1:0-2346 GCA_964413455.1 uncultured Mycobacterium sp.
TCGGGGCGTTCCATCTGCACCAGGTGTCCGGCGCCGGGAACGATGACCAGCAGCGAGTCCGGCAGCGCGGCGGCCATCTCTTCGGAGTTCTTGACCGGGGTCAGCAGATCCCGGTCACCGCAGGCAATCAGGGTCGGGATAGCCGCCAGCACCGGCAACGCCGCGGTCTCGTCGTGCACCTCCAGGGCGTGCAGGAATTCCACCAGGGTTTCCACCGCGGTGCCGTGGATCATCGCCTCGTTGAACGCCGCAACGCTGGCGCTGATGTCATCGTCGCCGAAGGACGCCGAGCGCAGGATCGGCCGCAGCATCGCCCGGGTGGCGCCCCGGGTGCGGTGCACCAGCCGGGGTGTCCAGCGGGCGGTGAACCGAACCGCCTCCAGCGCCGGGTTCTGCAGAATCTCACCGAGCGGGGATCGGGTAACCCCTTGGGCGGCTGAGGAAATGATTGCCGCGCCGACGATCCGACGCCCGTAGTTCGCCGGGAACTGCCGGGCGTGCGATAGCACCGTCATGCCGCCCATCGAGTGGCCGACCAGCACCACCGGACCGCGCGGAACCATCACCTGCAGAACGGTTTCCAGGTCTTGGCCCAGCTGCTCGACGGTGTAGGTCTCGATCGGCGCGGCACCGGACTGGCCGTGTCCGCGCTGGTCGTAGAACACCATCCGGACCTGATCGCCCCAGCGCTGCGCCAGCGCGGCCCGCTGGAAGTGAAACGCGCCCATCCGCTGGCAGAACCCGTGCGCGAAGACGACGGTCAGCGGTGCGGTGATCGGGCCGACCTCGCGGACGATCAGCGGGATTCCGTCGGGGGTGGTGACCACGCAGCCGCGGTCGGCGTCGAGCAGTTTGAAATCCTCGCCCTCGTAGGCGTCTTGGATCTCTTTGCGATGCCGCAGCGCCTTGGCCGCCGAGCGGCCGACGGCGGTGCCGACCGCGCCCAGTCCGGCCACCCCGGCCATCAAGCCGGCTCGCTTGCCCGAGGCCGCCGGTGGTTGGGCCGCCGGCGGTTCGGCGGACGGGGTCGGCTCGTCCTTGCGCCGACGGCTCAGCTTGCCCTTGCGCGGGGCTGTACCCGAGTCAGGGGGTTCATCGGGCACCGAGGTCACCCCCGGTGTAGCTGCGCAGCACCCGGCCGCGCGGGCTGGCGGTGACCACCACCTCGTAGCTGATGGTGCCGAGTAAATCCGCCCAGTCCTGGGCGGTGGATTCGCCGGAGGTTCCCGGTCCGAACAGGATCGCCTGGTCGCCCTCGGTGACGTCAGTTGCGCCGGGTCCGAGGTCGACGACGAACTGGTCCATACACATCCGGCCTATGCTGGGCCGCCACCGGCCGTTGATCATCACCCCGATGCGCCCGCCGAGGGCGCGGAAGACCCCGTCGGCGTAGCCGATCGGCAGCAGCGCCACGACCGTGTCCTGCTCGGCGATCCAGGTGTGCCCGTAGGACACTCCCTCGCCGGCGGCGACCGGGCGGACCATCGCTACCGGGCAGCGCAGGGTCATTGCCGGGCGCAGCCCCATGTCGCCGCGCTCCGGAATCGGGCTCAGGCCGTAGACGGCGATACCGGGACGGACCATGTCGAAGGCCAGGTCCGGCCGGGTCATCGCCGACGGCGAGTTCGACAGGTGGGCCACCTCGAAGTCGACTCCCCGGCGGCGGGCTTCGGCCAGCATCGCGGTAAAGCGTTGGGCCTGAAGGTCGTTGACCGGGTTGTCCGGTTCGTCCCCGCAGGCCAGATGGGACATGATGCCGCGCACCCGCACCGCGCCGTCGGCGCTGGCCCGGGCCAGCGCGTCGAGCACGTCGGGGTAGTCCTGTGCGCTGACCCCGTTGCGGGTCAGCCCGGTGTCGACCTTGATGGTGACCACAGCCGGAATTGCGGTGCGGTGCACCGCGTCGAGCAGATCGTGCACCTGACGCATCGAGGACACGCCGATCTGCACATTGGCGGCCAGCGCCGGCGCGAAGTCGGTGCCCGGGGGGTGCAGCCAGGCCAGCACCGGGGCGGTGATGCCGTCGGCCCGCAAGGCCAGCGCTTCGCTGATGGCGGCGACTCCGAGTTCGGCGACCCCGGCTCGCAGCGCCGCACGCGCCACCTCGGTGGCGCCGTGCCCGTAGCCGTCGGCCTTGACCACGGCCATCACCTCGGCCGGGCCGGCGTGCTCGCGAAGCACCCGCACGTTGTGCGCGATGGCGTCGAGATCGACGACGGCCTCGCCATTGACGACGGCGGCCGGTTGAGTCGAGGGAGTCAACGAAGTGGTCTGCATGGTCATGTCACCGTCGTTGATTCTCCCAGAACCCGGGTCGGACAAGCCAAACCGGGGCCTGACGTGCGG
>CAYPTG010000390.1:0-2346 GCA_964413455.1 uncultured Mycobacterium sp.
GAGCTCTCCCCGATCGAGGACTTCTCCGGCTCGATGTCGCTGAGCTTCTCCGACCCGCGCTTCGACGAGGTCAAGGCGCCGGTCGATGAGTGCAAAGACAAGGACATGACGTACGCGGCCCCGCTGTTCGTCACCGCCGAGTTCGTCAACAACAACACCGGTGAGATCAAGAGCCAGACCGTCTTCATGGGTGACTTCCCGATGATGACCGAGAAGGGCACCTTCATCATCAACGGCACCGAGCGCGTGGTGGTCAGCCAGCTGGTCCGCTCGCCCGGTGTGTACTTCGACGAGACCATCGACAAGTCCACCGAGAAGACCCTGCACAGCGTCAAGGTCATCCCGGGCCGCGGCGCGTGGCTGGAGTTCGACGTCGACAAGCGCGACACCGTCGGCGTTCGTATCGACCGCAAGCGCCGTCAGCCGGTCACCGTGCTGCTCAAGGCGCTGGGCTGGACCAACGACCAGATCGTGGAGCGCTTCGGTTTCTCCGAGATCATGATGGGCACGCTGGAGAAGGACAACACCGCGGGCACCGACGAGGCGCTGCTGGACATCTACCGCAAGCTGCGCCCGGGCGAGCCGCCCACCAAGGAGTCCGCGCAGACCCTGCTGGAGAACCTGTTCTTCAAGGAGAAGCGCTACGACCTGGCCCGGGTGGGCCGCTACAAGGTCAACAAGAAGCTCGGACTCAACGCCGGCAAGCCGATCACCAACTCGACGCTGACCGAAGAGGACATCGTTGCCACCATCGAGTACCTGGTGCGGCTGCACCAGGCCGCCGAGACCGGCGTGCCGGCCGTCATGCAGGTGCCCGGCGGCGTCGAGGTTCCGGTTGAGGTCGACGACATCGACCACTTCGGCAACCGCCGGCTGCGCACCGTGGGTGAGCTGATCCAGAACCAGATCCGGGTCGGCCTGTCCCGGATGGAGCGCGTGGTGCGCGAGCGGATGACCACCCAGGATGTCGAGGCGATCACCCCGCAGACCCTGATCAACATCCGCCCGGTGGTGGCGGCGATCAAGGAGTTCTTCGGCACCAGCCAGTTGTCCCAGTTCATGGACCAGAACAACCCGCTGTCCGGCCTGACCCACAAGCGCCGCCTCTCGGCGCTGGGCCCCGGCGGTCTGTCCCGTGAGCGGGCCGGTCTTGAGGTGCGCGACGTGCACTCCAGCCACTACGGCCGGATGTGCCCGATCGAAACCCCCGAAGGTCCCAACATCGGCCTGATCGGTTCGCTGTCGGTGTACGCGCGGGTCAACCCGTTCGGCTTCATCGAGACGCCGTACCGCAAGGTCGCCGACGGTGTGGTCACCGACGAGATCCACTACCTGACCGCCGACGAAGAGGACCGCCACGTTGTGGCGCAGGCCAATTCGCCGACCGACGCCAACGGCCGGTTCACCGAAGCGCGAGTTCTGGTGCGCCGCAAGGGTGGTGAGGTCGAGTACGTCAACGCCTCCGAGGTCGACTTCATGGATGTCTCGCCGCGCCAGATGGTGTCGGTGGCCACCGCGATGATCCCGTTCCTGGAGCACGACGACGCCAACCGGGCCCTGATGGGTGCCAACATGCAGCGCCAGGCGGTTCCGCTGGTGCGCAGCGAGGCCCCGCTGGTCGGCACCGGTATGGAGCTGCGTGCCGCGATCGACGCCGGTGACGTCGTCGTCGCGGAGAAAGCCGGTGTGGTGGAAGAGGTTTCGGCCGACTACATCACCGTGATGGCCGACGACGGCACCCGGCACAGCTACCGGATGCGCAAGTTCAACCGGTCCAACCACGGCACCTGCGCCAACCAGAAGCCGATCGTGGACGCCGGTCAGCGCGTCGAGGACGGTCAGGTCATCGCCGACGGACCGTGCACCGAGAACGGTGAGATGGCGCTGGGCAAGAACCTGCTGGTCGCCGTCATGCCGTGGGAGGGCCACAACTACGAGGACGCGATCATCCTGTCCAGCCGGCTGGTTGAAGAGGACGTGCTCACCTCGATCCACATCGAGGAGCACGAGATCGACGCCCGCGACACCAAGCTCGGCCCCGAGGAGATCACCCGGGACATCCCGAACGTCTCCGAGGACATGCTGGCCGATCTCGACGAGCGCGGCATCATCCGGATCGGCGCCGAGGTCAGCACCGGCGACATCCTGGTCGGCAAGGTCACGCCGAAGGGCGAGACCGAGCTGACCCCGGAGGAGCGGCTGCTCCGCGCGATCTTCGGTGAGAAGGCGCGCGAGGTCCGCGACACCTCGCTGAAGGTCCCGCACGGCGAGTCCGGCACCGTCATCGGTGTCCGCGTCTTCGACCGCGACTCCGACGACGAGCTCGCGCCAGGGGTCAACCAGCTG
>CAYPTG010000391.1:0-2340 GCA_964413455.1 uncultured Mycobacterium sp.
CTTGGCCTGGTCGGCGTCCCAGCTCGGCTGCTGAGCGGCCGGCTTGGCCAGCGCCGCGTCGAGCCGGGTGCGCAAATCGCTCGGCAGCGGCGGCAACGCCGGCAGCTGATCGATCGGCACGTCGACGGTCCAGTTCACCCGACCATCGTAACCTCGCCGGAGAGCACCGCTGACCACCGGCGAGGCGGCCCTACCTGCGCCGGGACCGGCTCTGCGGCTGGTCCGCGCCGATGTCGTGGCCGGTCATCATCAACTGGTAGCGGCGATGGTTGTGCCGCGCGTCGACCAGCGCATCGTGACTGTCCTGCGGCCGCGGCGGCATCAGGGGGCTGCCGTGCTCCTCCCACAGCTGGCGCAGCTCCCGGGTGAACCGCGGGATCTGCGGCGGCAGGCTGGTCATCGGCCCCCACAGCTGGCATAGCGCCACGTGGTCGTAGGCGCCCACCCAGGCCCACAGCTCGATCGGCTCGTCGGGTAAGTCGGGGTCGTCGATCCGGAAAAAATCCTCCAGACCTTCGCGGATCTCCCGGCGCGAACGCCACAGCGCAGAAGCTGGTGACGGCAATTTGGGCAGCACATGCGTGCGCACCCAACGACCGGCCGACTCGGGATCGAATTCCGTTGAGATGGCATAGAATTCGCGGCCGTCCTCGGCGACGACGCCGATCGAGATGAGGTCGATGATCCGCCCGTTGTCGATGAACTCGGTGTCGTAGAAGAAGCGCATACCGGTGCCTATGTTTCGGCTTTCTTCGCCGACGGCCGCCCGGGCGCGGGGGCGACCCGGACCTCCCGGTCGAGTTCGGCGTTGACCTCGGAATCGTCGGGGAAGCGGGGCTCGCCGGCGATGACGTGCTGCAACCACAGGTTGGCCTGCACGAAGGGCCGGCGCAGGTAGCGCTCCCGCTCCATCGAGCGGTGCATCTTGCGGGGTTTGTCGTGGTAATGCCAACGGGCCCAGGGTGCGTGCGGGCGGGCCAGCCGCAGCGCCCCGGCGAACAGCAGCGGGGTGAAGAACATCCCCAGCAGGCCGGTCCACAGCTTGCCCTTCAACAGCACGATCACCGCCAGCGCCAGATTGACCGCCACCAGTGCCGCCGCGGCGACCCGAGCCAGCAGCGAGTCGGCGTCGCGCCAGATACCGACGTCGAAGAGTGACAGCGGATTGAACCCCATCATCAGCAGCCCGGCCACCGCCACCGCGACGAACACCGCGTCCACCGAGGTCCGACCGTCCTGCGACCAATAGACGTCCTGCAGGTGCAGGATCAGGGCGAACTCGTCGAGTAGCAGCGCCGCCCCGATCCCGAAAACGATTGCCGCGAAAGTGAATTGGTGCGCTCCCCCATGGCCGGCCATGCTGATCATCGCCACCCCGGAGACCAGCACCAGGATCACCCCGAACACTGCGTGGTGCAGGTGCAGCCCGCCGCCGCTGCCGTCCTTGGACACCGAGATGTTGTGCGGCTGCCACCAGTGCCGCGGACCGGTCTCATCGGCCGTGGCCCGGATGTAGCGGGTGATGGTCCGGGTGACGAAGAAGGTCAGGATGAAGGCGATCAGGCACCACATCAACGGTTGCCGCCCGGAGGCGACCAGTTCCAGGCGCAGATGGTCGAACCGGAACTGGCCGAAACGGTCGGGGTGCGCAGCACAAAGCACGGCTAGAAAACTTACGCCTGCCGGCCAACCGGGCAGGGAACCGGGCAATGCGCCGGATACGCTGGTGCGCGAGATGAGCAGGTTGCGGTCGCCCGGGCGGGGCAGTTTCCTCGGGCAAAGCCGATCAGGCCGTCCGCCGGCCGTGCTCTGGCGGCTGGCGCAGCTGCTCATCCTGGCGGCCGCGACCTATACCTGCTGGCAACTGTTCCGCACGGTGCCCTACCGAATCGACGCCGACGTCTACCGGATGGGCGGACAGGCCTGGCTGCATCACCGCCCGCTATACGGCAACACCGTCTTCTCCACCCAGGGCGGCCTGGACCTGCCGTTCACCTACCCGCCACTGGCGGCGATCGGCTTCGGCCCGCTGGCGCTGGTGTCGCTGCCGGTGGCCAGTGTGACACTCACCGCGATCACCCTGCTACTGCTGGTGGCCTCGACCTGGATCGTGCTGACCCGGCTAGGCGTGCCGGCGCACTGGCCGATGGCTGCCGAGCGGGCCGGGCTGGTGCGGTGCTGGCTGGCCGTCGGGCTGGTCGCGGCGGCGGTGCGCTGGTTGGAGCCGATCCAGGCCAACTTTTCGTTCGGGCAGATCAACGTGATCCTGATGACGCTGGTGATCGCCGACTGCGTGCCGCGTAACCCGCGGTGGCCGCGCGGTGTGCTGCTCGGGCTGGC
>CAYPTG010000392.1:0-2335 GCA_964413455.1 uncultured Mycobacterium sp.
ATCGCAACACCTCAATTCAGAAGATGTGTTGCATCCACCGCATGAAACCGCCCGCGAAAGACGTCCACAGGGCACACGTTCGGCGGGCTATGCCTTGGCCGCGTTGATCGCCGCCTGCCACTTGGCCAATGTGGTTGCGTCAAGTGCGGAGATGTTGCCTATCTGCAACGCGCTGAGCCGGACACCGTTGAGCGTGTAGGTCTGGTTGTTGTCGTTGATGGTGATCACCGTCGAGCCGGACTTCTCGCTGATGGTGAAGTAGCTCGGCTGCATCCAGACGAAGTCCAGTTTGTCCTTCGCCGGGTTGAAGTTCAGCACGGTGTTGGTGCCCCAATGCCATCCGACCGTCGTCGTGGTGCCGCCGCTGACCGGGGTGGACGAGCCGCCGGACGAACCGCCTGACGAGCCGCCGCTGGAACCTCCGGACGAGCCGGAACTGTAATTGAGCGTGTTGACGGTGCCGTAGTCGTTGAGGATCTTGGCGAAGCTGCCGGCCGGGGCGCTCATCCCGGAGTGGGTATAGGTGGATACGCCCAGCTGCCCCGGGGTGTCGCGGGTGACCGACCACAGCGCCAGCATCCCGACACCCTTCGTGCGCGCGTAGTTCTCCACCGCCTGGGCGTCGGCCAACGTAAACACTTCAGTGGTGACGTCGTTGACGCCGAGCATCGGGGTGACCCCCAGCTGGCTGTAGCTGAAGGTTTGGCCGTAGCCGCTGTAGAGCTTGGTCAGCTGCGCGTAGGTGGCTTCGGCGGCGTCGATCGCGTAGGCGCCCATGGTTTTGGCGGCCGGGCCGGAGGTCGGAGCCGCCGACTCGCCGTAGTCCATTGCCATCACATTGACCCCGGCCAGCTTCACGCCCGCCTTGAGCGCGGAGTCCACCACCTTGAGGCCGTCAGCCGTCAGTCCCTGGGGCAGCACCGGCAGCGTGTACCAGATCTGCACCTGCGGTTTGGCCTGCTGCAGCAGCTTGAGCGCCTGACTGTTGAGCGCGATCGAGGCCGGCTCGGCCACCGCCGCACCCTCGATGTCGAAGTCGAGGTGGGTGATGTTGTAGGTGTCGATCACCCCGGCGTAGGAGTTTGCCAGCTGCGCGGCCGTCCATCCGTGGGCCGCACCCCACTGTGCCAGGGACGTTCCGGCCTGCCCGCCGAGAGAGACCATCACGTCCCCACCGGCGTCCTGCAGCGCCTTGATCGACCGATTGATGGCCCGGGCCTGGTCGTTGTCGGCGCCGGGCTCCAGCGCCTTGAGCCCGGCCCAGGCCAGCTTGCCGTCCGGCGTGGCCTGCATAAACGCCGCGGTGAACAGCGATCCGCCCCCGTTGGCCTGGCTGATCGCCAGCAGGTCGGGTACCGGCCAGCCGCCCATGTCGACGTAGGGCGCGTAGAACGACGTGCCCCAGCGGTCCGTGGTGGCCGGCGGCGGGGCGGCGACGTCGTCGTTGGTGATGGTGCCGGTGGCGGTCGCGGTGCCCAGGGTGGCGCCGTTGGGGTTGGCCAGGGTGACGGTGAAGGTTTCGTTGGGTTCCACGGTGGTGTCGCCGAGGACTTTGACCTTGACCTGCTGGGTGGTGGTTCCTGCGGCGAAGGTGAGGGTTCCGGAGGTGGCGGTGTAGTCGCTGCCGGCGGTGGCGGTGCCGTTGGTGGTGCTGTAGCCGACGGTGACGGTTTTGTCGTAGGTCTTGGACAGCGACACGTTGAAGGCCATATCCGTGCTGCCGGAGTTGCCTTCGTTGATGGCGGCATTCGCGATGGACACGGTGGGCAGGGCGGGGGCGACGTCGTCGTTGGTGATGGTTCCCGTCGCGGTGGCGGTGCCCAGGGTGGCGCCGTTGGGGTTGGCCAGGGTGACGGTGAAGGTTTCGTTGGGTTCCACGGTGGTATCGCCGAGGACTTTGACCTTGACCTGCTGGCTGGTGACCCCGGGGGCGAAGGTGAGGGTTCCGGAGGCGGCGGTGTAGTCGCTGCCGGCGGTGGCGGTGCCATTGGCGGTGCTGTAGCCGACGGTCACCGCCTTGCTCGACGCTTTGGACAGCGTGACGGCGAACGCCGCATCGGTGCTTCCCGAATTCCCTTCTGCGAGAGTGGTACCGGCGATCGACACCGTCGGGACCGAGGGGGCTTGCGCGGCGCCGATCAGGTTCTGCCACTTGCTGACGGTGCCGGCGTCTTTGGCGACGATATTGCTCATCTGTAGTTGACTGACCGGGACCCCCTGCAGGGTGTAACTGTGGTTGTTGTCGACGACCGCGATCTGGGTGGAACCGGACTTCTCTGAGACGGTGAACTGGTTGGCCTGCATCCAGCCGAAGTCCAGCTTGTCGGTGGCCGTG
>CAYPTG010000393.1:0-2334 GCA_964413455.1 uncultured Mycobacterium sp.
CCCGACTTCGAGCAGCCGACCGTCGCGGCGCACAGCAGCGCCGCCACGGCAGCTACCCGGGTTGTGATCGATGCCATGTGCGGTCAGAACTCCCATTCGATTGGCCGTCAGGCACGATACAACCGAATGCGACCTTGGGTCGCAATTTCAGTACGCGTCGGCAGAGGCGCGGTCCGGGAAGCCCAATTGGGCCTCCCTGGCATAGAACTGCTCACGCGACAACTCGTGCACACGTTCCATATCCGCCAGGATACTGCGCAGTTCATCGAGGTAGGCCAGGCGCCGCTCGCGCAGGTCGGCCGAGGGCTCCAGCAGCTTCTGGTCCGCGGCCACCTGGCGGGCGGTGTCGAACAGCAGCGCCGACACCGATTCGGTGCTGCGCACCAGCCCCTGGGCGGCGTATTGCCGACCGACGCCGAGCGCCAGCGTGGTGAGCTCCTTGTTCCCGATGTCGGCCGGCGCGTCGCACAGCACGTCGGCGACGATCTCGTAGGCCTCGATGAACGGCCGCAGCATGGCGCTGGCCATCAGTGGACGCTTGGCGCGTAGTAGCGCTTCGACGCCGGCGCTGCCGGCGTCCAGCTGGGATTCCCAGCCGCCGATCCAGTCCAGCTCCTCGGCGATGTTGCCCCTGAAAGTGGCCGAGTCGGCGAAGTAGAACTCGAACTTCAGCAGGTCACGCAGCCGCATCGCCTGCGCCCAGAACGCATCGACGCGTTCGCCCTGCGGGGCGCGGGCGGCGTGCATCAGCGCCAGCTCGACGATCGAGGTCTCCAGGAATGCGTGGATCAGCGAGTTGCGGTAGAACGCGGCCTCCAACTCCTGCTCCGGGGCGATCTGCCAGACCGGCTCGTGGCCGCCGTCGATCCGGGTTACCGGATGGCCGTTGGACAGCGCGTCGACCGCGGCGCGCACCCCGTCGGTGGAGTGCAGCCGCAACGCGCTGTTGGTCATCGGGGTGCGTTTGCGTTCCAGGTAGTCCAGCGAGTCCTGCACGGTGTGGTGCAGCTGACGCAGGGTCAGCGCCCGGCCCCGGGCAGCCAACAGCACCGCCGCGACCAAGGCGGTGGCATTGATCGGGGTGGCCCGCAGGATCCGCCAGGCCACCTCGAAGGCCATCTTCTGCATCGCCAGTCGTTTGGCGTCCGGGTCGGTGGCGATCGGACCGCCCGGCTCGCCGAGGTACTGGCGCATCGACACCGCTTCGGGGAACCGGACGTAGATCTTGCCGTAGTTGCGTTCGCCCTGAGCTTTGACGAAGTTGATCAGCCACTGTGCGCCTTCGGGGATTTTCTCTCCGCCCCTGGCGTAGGCGGCGTACTCGGCTGTCTCGTGTAGCTGGTCGAAACTGATCGACGTCGGCTGCAGCAGGATGTCCTCGCTGCGGCCGTCCAGGTAGGCGTCGGCGACATAGCTGAGCAGACCGAGCTTGGGCGGCAACATCTTTCCGGTCCGCGAGCGGGTGCCCTCGATCGACCAGCTGAGGTTGAATCGCTTCTCCACGATGTAGCCGACGAACTGACGCAGCACATACTTGTACAGCGGGTCGTCGAGCTTGCGGCGCAAGAAGATGACCCCGGAGCGCCGGGCCAGCGGGCCCAGCCCACCGAAGGACAGGTTGATGCCGGCGAAGGTGTGCGCGGGCGGAAGTTTGTTCTCCTGCATGGCCACCGGCACGATCACACCGTCGAGGTAGGAGCGGTGCGACCACAGCAGCACCGCCGGGTGATCTTCCAGAGCACGGCGCATCGCCTCGATTTGTGCTGCGTCGTAATCGATTCGGGGATCGAAGCCCCGGCTGAAGATGGCGCGCCCGAGGTTGGGAATCAGGTCGACGGAGAACCGACTCCAGCCGGTGGCGAGTTCGTTGAGCATCACCTCGGCCTGTTCCGGGCTGGCCCCCGGAATGGCCTCCAGGCCTTTGGCGAAGCGCGTCGATGCCATCAATTCGTCGGTGATCAGTCGCGGCGATTTGTAGGCCGGCCCCAACAGACGCAGTTCCATCCGCTCGATCGCAAGCTCGGCCCGGCGCAGCACAAAGCGGGCGAAGTCCTGCTGGGTCTCCCCCACGGTGTTCTCCCGCCATTGCTGGCGCAGTTCGGACACGGTGGCCGGGTCTCCGGCGACCACCCGGGCACGCGACGGGTCTTTCCGCAGGATCGCCCGCTGGATGGTTTTCGGCGGACGGTAGGTGTCCCGTCCGGAGATCAGGCCGACCAGCTTGACCCGGGTGGGTAGGCCGCCCGGCACCCAGAAGACCCGTACCGGTACGACGGTGCGGTCTTCAGCAGCCTCCAGCTTGGCGGCCAGCTCATCGATCATCTGCGGGGTGGC
>CAYPTG010000394.1:0-2331 GCA_964413455.1 uncultured Mycobacterium sp.
GTCCTCGATCATCTCGAACGTCTCGTTGGTTCGCGCAACAGCAAGCTCACGGCGGTACCCAGCGATGTCGGTCGATGCGGTCGTCATCGACGGGTCGTGATAAAGGCTGTAAAGGTGGCGGTAGTAGGTTTCCATCGACCTCGGGTCACCGAACACAGCTCGCTCCGGATCCCCTGGCCCTCTGCGGCTTGCCTGATCGATGAAGAGAGACTTCGTAATTCCGGCCGCGCTGGCGTACTCCCCCGTGGGAAATCGCGCCTCGACGGGTTGAAAGACGATGACACACCCGCCACGGATACCAAGGCGTCCTTCGCGATTGCAGCGGCCCGCGCTCTGAACCACTGAGTCCGCTGGAGCTAGCGCCCGGTAGACGACCGGGAAGTCGATATCCACACCGGCTTCAATGAGCTGGGTGGAGATCAGAATCACCGGCCTCTCCTCCGCTAGAAGGCTTCGGGCGTCACGAAGTACGTCCGCGCGGTGGCGGCTGTACATCCGAGTCGACAGATGGAGGACCGAAACACCCTCGTCTGTTCTAGACGTGACGAGGCCGTGAAGACGCTGGGCGTCGGCCGTGGTGTTCACCATGACGAGCGCCTGGTTCTGTGCAGCAACCTCGTCGGCGATCTCTTCCCAAGATTGTTCGTGCGATCGAACGTCGTAGGTGACCCGCTCGGTGATCTCAGGTACGTATTCCACCGGCATCACGTCGACCATCGAAACGTCACGCCACTCCTCGAACGACCAGAACGCTGGTTGAGTAGCGGATGCCAGTAGGAACGTGACGCCATAGTGTTCGCTCAACTCGCGCATCATCTGGAGGATCGCTGGAAGCAGTCTGAGGGGGAGCGATTGAACTTCATCGATGACGACCACCGAATCAACCAGTCGGTGCAACTTGCGCGTGGCTGAGGGTCGGTTCGCGAACAACGACTCCAAGAGTTGGACAGTGGTCGTCACGACGAATTCCGCATCCCAGTTTGCAGCTGCCAGGCGACGCCAACGATCGTCGGCGATGGCGTCATCAATGATGTTGGAGTGATGCTCAAGCACAAGGTCTTCTCCGAGCTCGCTCAGAAGATCGCGATAGACGGCCGCGTTCTGCGTCGTGATCGATGTGTACGGCACCGCGACGATGACACGGCGCTTGCCGAAGGTCGTGGCATGAGTGAACGCGAATTCCGCGGAAGACAAAGTCTTCCCGCACCCGGTCGGCGCCGGCAGCCGATAGATACCGCCGCGCTTGCCGGTGTCGTGGGCGGCGGCTCGTTGTGCAGCATCGAAGTAGTCCCAACGCAGTCTGCAGAGTTCCGAGGGCGGAATGCCGGGCTCGGGCTCGTAGCGGCGCCGGTATTCGTGTTCGAAATGGGTTCGGATCGGACCCATACCCCTCTGCGGGCTGCGGAATGGCACTCCCGAACCGTCGAAATGCGCTGCCGTATCAAGGAAATCAGCGTCAACGAGAGTGGAATGGCAGAAGCGGGTGAATAATTCGAGATCCGTCTGAGGGGTGAGCCAATCGGGAATCGAGACCTCAGATGCCAGTCGGCGCAAGTCGATACCAAGCTCCGCCTCCATCTTGGCGGTGAGCTCATCGAGATGATGGCGCTTCTTGTTGACGAACCGCAGGATCGCGTCGACGCTCTCGGCGTCCCTGCGATCTGGGATGCAGTTGTGATGACCGTAGTTGGCTAGCACCATCACCTGGGCGGCGGGAACGTTCCCCTCTTCCAGAAGAAGTGCAGCCAGGGCCGCACCTTCGACCTTGTGCGGGCAACCGAGGGAACCACCGCCCTCAACGGCGCGCTGCCGCAACGCCCGCTGCACGTCATCGGTGAGCTTGCCTGCATCGTGGGTTACCCCCAATAGGCGGCAGAGATCGGCAGCTCCGAAGGGCGCACCGAATTCAGCAGCCAGCTCACCGACTTCACTCGAATGATCAGCCCACAGATGCCATTTGCCTGGGGCGTCTTGCGGCGGCGTGTGTGCATAGAGCGCCGGCGCCGCGGATACGGCGCGCAGGGGTACGGCACAGGGTTCGGTACCCTTCAAACAAGTAGGAGCCATGCGGCTTTCGCCGGCCGAATCACTCACGCGCCGGACTCTGCCAGATGACACCGACAGAAACTTAACTACGCGGAGTGCCCCTGCTAGGGGATCCTCGCGACACTCAGGCGTACTTGATCGCCAGCGCGATGCCGACGATGGCGACCAGCCAGATACCGGTGACGAACAGCGTCAGCCGGTCGAGGTTCTTCTCGACCACGGTCGATCCGGACAGGCTGGACTGCACACCGCCGCCGAACAGGGTCGACAGGCCGCCGCCCTTGG
>CAYPTG010000395.1:0-2320 GCA_964413455.1 uncultured Mycobacterium sp.
CGGCCTGGCTGACCCCCACCCGGGGTCCGGTGGCGGTACCGGCGTGACCGGCCGGTGTGTCGGCCAGCCGCAGGGTTACCGGAGCATTCGGGGCGAAGAGGTCGATCCCGTTGTCGGCCATCGTGATTCCCAGAGCTGCACACAGATTTCCGGGGCCGCGGGCCAGCGCGGCGGTGTTGATGCCGAGCTGCCCACCACGACGTGACCGGGCGGCGTCGTGACCCGACTCGATAACGGCAGCCCGCAGCAGCACCGCCGCGGCCGTCCCGTCGGGACCGCAGGAAACGTTGGCGCACACGTGAATTCCGTAGCTGCGGTAGGTGTAGAGCCGGCCGGGTGGGCCGAACATCACCATGTTGCGACCGCTGGGGCCACGGTAGGAATGCGCGGATGCGTCGGGCCACGGACCGTCCGGCGGCCCGCCGTAGGCCTCGACCTCGACAATTCGGGCGCTGACCCCACCGGCGGTGATGACGGCTCCGAGCAACCGGCGGGCGGCCGTCAGCGGATGCGCGTCCAGCAGGTCGGCATCCACCATCGCATTGTGCCCGGCCATTGACTCCGCCCACCCGAAGGAGCACTATTCAGTCATGAGTAATTCATTACTCGATGAATTTAGCTCGCACGAGCCGGACGTTGCCGTCCGCACCGAGAACCTGAAGGTGCTGCGGGGCAACCGAGTAGTGCTGCACGATCTCTCGGTCCAGATCGGCCGGGGATCGATCACCGGGCTGCTCGGGCCGTCTGGATGCGGCAAAACCACCCTGATGCGCAGCATCGTGGGCACCCAGGTGATCAAGTCGGGCACCGTCACCGTGCTCGGCCACCCGGCCGGCTCGCCGGTGTTGCGTCGCCGGGTCGGATACGTCACCCAGGAGCCGACCATCTACCCGGACCTGCGCGTTATCGACAACGTGCGGTATTTCGCCGCGCTGTACGGCGTGCCCACCGGCGCTGCGGCCGAGGCCGTCGACGCGGTCGGGCTAAGTGACCATGCATCGGCGTACAGCGGCAACCTCTCCGGCGGGCAACGGACCCGAGTGTCGCTGGCCTGCGCGCTGGTCAGCCGCCCCGACCTGCTGATCCTGGACGAGCCCACGGTCGGCCTCGACCCGGTGCTACGGGTCGATCTGTGGTCACAGTTCCATGCACTCGCGCGCAACTGGACCACCCTGATGGTGTCCAGCCACGTGATGGACGAGGCCGACCAGTGCCGGGATCTCCTGCTGATGCGGGAAGGCCGGATTCTGGCTCACACCACCCCCGACCAGTTACGAAAGGAGACCCAGTGCGCGTCACTGGAACAGGCGTTCCTGTCCGTCATCCGGCACACCACCGCAGCCCCAGCAGGCTGAGCCCCCGCGCCTATCTGGCGACCACCACCCGGATTCTGCGACAGCTGCGGGCCGATCACCGCAGTGTCGCAATGATTCTCGTGGTCCCCAGCGCGGTCATCGCATTGATCTATTTCATGTTCTCCGACGTGCCCACCCGACCCGGCGTGCCCTCACCGTTCCACATCGCATGCCTGATCCTGTTGGGCGTGTTCCCGCTGTTCGTGATGTTCCTGATCACCTCGATCACCATGCAGCGCGAGCGGGGATCGGGAACCTTGGAACGCATCCTCACCACTCCCCTGCGCCGCTTCGATCTGCTGGCCGCCTACGGGACCGCCTTCTCCATAGCCGCTGCGGCACAAGCGATCCTGGCGTGCGGGGTGGCGTTCTGGCTGCTCGGGTTCAGCACCAAGGGCAACCCGGTTTGGGTGTTCGTCATCGCGGTGATCAACGCCGTGCTGGGCGTTGGCCTTGGCCTGTTGGCCAGTGCGTTCGCCCGAACGGAGTTCCAGGCCGTGCAGTTCATGCCGGTGGTGATCGTTCCCCAGCTGCTGCTGGCCGGCATCATCGTGCCCCGGGCCCAGCTGCCCGGCTGGCTGCAATGGATCAGCAACGCGATGCCGGCCAGTTACGCACTCGAAGCGTTGCAGCAGGTCGACGGCCACACCCAGCTCACCGGAACTGCGATCCGGGATATCGCGGTGGTGTTGGCCTTCGCGATTGCCGCGTTGGCCCTGGCCGCCGCGACGCTGCGCCGCCGCACGCCGTGAGTAACCGGGAAACCCGCAGCACCCGGCGACGCGGCCGGCCTGCGGGTACCTCGGCGGCCCGCGAACAGATTCTGGCCTGCGCCCGAGAGTTGTTCGCCGACAACGGTTTCGACCGCACCTCGGTCCGGGCGATCGCCCGGGAGGCCGGCGTCGACCCGGCCCTGGTGCACCACTACTTCGGCACCAAACAGCAGTTGTTCGCCGCCGCCATCC
>CAYPTG010000396.1:0-2318 GCA_964413455.1 uncultured Mycobacterium sp.
GATGTGCTGGGAGAGCAGCATGCCGTTGCCGAACACGTCACCGCTCATGTCGCCGATCCCGGCGACGGTGAAGTCCTCGGCCTGGGTGTCCACCCCCATCTCGCGGAAGTGCCGCTTGACCGCCTCCCAGGCACCTTTGGCGGTAATGCCCATCGCCTTGTGGTCATAGCCCACCGAGCCGCCGGAGGCGAAAGCATCGCCCAGCCAGAACCCGTAGGAGTTGGCGACGTCGTTGGCGATATCGGAGAACGTCGCGGTGCCCTTGTCGGCGGCGACCACCAAGTAGGCGTCGTCACCGTCGCGGCGCACCACCCGATCCGGGGCTATCACCCGACCGGTGGCCCGGTCCACATTATCGGTGACGTCCAGCAGGCCGGCGACGAACAACCGGTAGCAGGCCACCCCCTCGTCGCGGAACGCATCCCGGTCGACGGCTGGATCTCCGGTGGGCGCCGGGGGCCGCTTGACCACGAACCCGCCCTTGGCCCCGACCGGGACGATGACGGCGTTCTTGACGGCCTGGGCTTTGACCAAACCGAGGATCTCGGTGCGGAAGTCCTCCCGGCGATCCGACCACCGCAGCCCGCCGCGGGCGACCGGGCCGAACCGCAGATGCACCCCTTCCACCCGCGGGGAGTAGACGAAGATTTCGAACTTGGGCCTCGGCAGCGGGAGTTCGGTGATGAGTTCCGGGTTCACCTTGATCGCCAACGCATTGCGTGCCCGAGCCGAATCCGGTTGGGTGACATAGAAATTGGTGCGCAGGGTGGCTTGGATCATGGAAGCGAACGCCCGCAGCACCCGGTCGGTGTCCAAGCTGGCCAGCGCATCGATATCGGCGGTGACCGCGCGTGCGGCGGCTTTGGCGTCCAGACCCTTGGCGGCGGATTCCGGGTCGAACATCGCCTCGAACAGCGCGACCAGCGAGCGGGTGGTCGAGGTGTTCTCCAGCAGCACCGACTCGATATGCGACTGGCTGTACGGGAAGCCGGCCTGCCGCAAGTACTTGGCGTAGGCGCGCAGCAGCATGACCTGCTGCCAGGTCAAGCCGGCCCGCATCACCAGTTCGTTGAACCGGTCGATCTCGCCGACCCGGCCGTCCCAGATCGCGGTGACCGCGTCGGTGAACCGGGCGGCGGTGGGTTCCCAATCAGCGAGGGCGGACTGCGGGATCGACTCCTCCGCCCGAAGCCGGAACTGGTAGATCCACACCTTGAGGCCGTCTCGGCGGGTGACGGTGAACGGCCGTTCCTCCAGGACTTCCACGCCCATGCATTGCAGCATCGGCAGCAGGTGGCTCAGCGACGCCGAGCTGCCACCCAGATACCAGGTGAGGAACGCCTCTCGGTCGGCGTCGCCGGGTTCGAGTTGCAGCCGCACCGAGTCGGGCCGCAGCGCTTCGATGATCCCGATGTCGGTGATCGCCTCGTCCGGGGTGACGACCTGCTTGAAACCGTCCGAGAGCGCGCCGGCGTAGTGCTCGGCAACATGGGCGTCGATCGCGCCGTCGGGCACCGACCCCAGCAACCGGTCGGCCCAGGTGCGGGCCGCCTCGGTGAGCAGTTCCTGGATGCGGAGGCGGTTGGCCTCCGAGGCATCGACCGTCTCGCTGGCCGAGTCTTCGGGGAGCAGTACGGTGAAATGCACGACGGCCCAAGGGGATTCGCTGACCCGGGCGGCGTAGTCGATACTGGCGCCGCCGAACTCGCGCACCAGGATGTCCTGCATGGCCAGCCGCACGGCCGTGGTGTAGCGGTCCCGGGGCAGGTAGACCAGGCAGGACACGAAATGGCCGAGCCGGTCGATGCGCAGGAACAGCAGGGCGCGTCGGCGCGAGCCGAGGTCGATGACCGCGCTGGCCATGTTCAGCAGCGCGGCGGCGTCGAGGGTGAACAGCTCCGAGCGCGGCACGGTCTGGATGATGTCCAGGACCAACTGCCCGGGATGGCGCGGGTCGTCCTGGGACATCGCCAACGCCTCTTGGACCCGCCGGGAGATCAGCGGGATGTCCAGCACGTTGGCGTTCATCGCGGCGACGGTGAACAGGCCGACGAATCGGTGCTCGATGACCGGTCCTTTCGGGCCGGTGGGCCGCTCGCGCACCGCCACGATGTAGGGGTAGGCGCCATAGCGCAGGAAGCTGGGCATGGTGGCCTGGGCCAGCACCAGCGTTTCGTCGGGCTGGGTCAGCTCGGGCAGCGTTTCGGTGCGCAGTCGGGCCACCCCGAGCCGACTGGACTCGTCGACGTCGGCCTGCCCATCGACCACCGTGCAGCGTTGCGCGCCAAGCAGTACGAAATTGCCGTCCAGCCAGCGCA
>CAYPTG010000397.1:0-2315 GCA_964413455.1 uncultured Mycobacterium sp.
TGGCCGGCGCCGGACTGCGCGATCAAGCCGTTGAGGATGTCCAGGTCGTGGCGCAGTTGCAGCTGTGACAACCAGGGTGGGGCCTGGTTCGGCGGTGTTGCGCCGGGGGTCAACTGCCAGGGCTGGCACCCGTTGGTCTTGAACGCCAGATCCCCGGCGTCGATCGCCACCACCTGCGGCTGCTTGGACATCGCGTTGTCCGCGGTGGCGCCGTTAGTGCCGATCCGTCGCCAATAGCAGGCCTCATCCGGCCACGGTCCGGGGGAGCTGTAGACGCCCGGCGCGATGTCGCGTCCGACGGTGAAGGTGCCATCGCGGTCGATAACCGTCGCTGGCGCGGCGGGTCCTGGCGCGCCGTGATCGGTGCCAGGTGTCGGCGTCGGCGTGCTCGGGTCTGCGGAGGTCACGGCCGCGGTGGCGCCGCTGAGTGCGACCAGCGCCGCGAAGACTGCCGTTACTTTGACACCCACAGCAGCGAGATTACCGATGCGGTAGGCGGGCGGGCCTCAGGCCGTCCGGCGCAGCATCGGCATCAGCAGGCCGCGGCGCCGCAGGATCGCGTCGTCGAACTGGTGCTCGGCCGCTGCCACCGTGCCGATCACCGGCAGCGCGGTCAGATCGACGTGCATCCGCCGGGCGACTGCGTCGCTGGGCACCAGCGCCCAGTCGACATCGATGGTCAGGCAGTGCCGATCGAAGGTGCTGAGCAACTGTGTCGCCCGCGGAGTAAAGGCGCTGACGCCGCTGAGATCGAGGACCACGCGGGTGCCGGCGGTGACGACGCGGCAGGTCGACTCGGTGACCCGTTCGACGTTACCGGCGTCCACCCGGCCGCTGACCGCGATGACGGTGGCTCCGTGCCGGCAGTAGGCGCGGACGTGGGCGCCCTTGTAATCCAGCGCGGGATTGCCGTAGCGAGAAGTGAAGCTCGTCATGTCCGGGCCCCTGACGTCGAAGTGACGACCGCCGTGGGACGGCCTCAAGAACGACGCTAAGTCGCGAATCTAAGGCCGCTGGGAGCAGTGTTTAAAACTCTGGTGAGAAAGGGTTTTCGGGTTGCCACCCGCTTGATCGTCGTGCGCCTCCGCAAAATTGGCGCACTCCTCATCGCGGGTTGCCACCCGCTTGATCGTCGTGCACCTAAACTCGGCGGCATGAAGAGGAAGAAGATGTCGAACCGTCGATGGGCTGCCAGCGCGGCGGCCGTTGTCGCTCTGGCTGGCGCCCCGGCGACTTTTGTCGTCGTCATGCCCGGGGCGACCGCCAACGCCGATGTGTGTGCCAGCGCCGGACGCCGGATCACGGTCGGCGGCTGCGCCGACCTCAGCGACGTCATGGCCCCCTACGTAATGCCGCAGGACGCGTATGCGCCGATTACGCCCAACGCCAGCGCATGCGTCGGCTGGAACGGCCGCTGGATCAACGCCAACACCTGCACCTGACCCCCTACACCCTATTTTTGACTGATTCAAAAAAAGGGTGTAGGCATGAGCCTATGGCCGCCGTCTCGACCCCCGACTACGCGGACCGGCTGCGTGCGGCCGACCTTCGGGTCACCCGCCCCCGGGTCGCGGTGCTGGGCGCAGTCGAGGCCAATGCGCACGCCGACACCGACACCATCATCCGCGCCGTGCGCCAGGACTTGCCCGATGTGTCCCACCAGGCGGTATACGACTCGCTCAACGCGCTGACCGCGGTGGGCTTGTTGCGCCGGATTCAACCGTTGGGATCGGTTAGCCGCTACGAATCCCGAGTCGGCGATAACCATCACCACATTGTCTGCCGGGCCTGCGGGGAGATCGCCGACATCGACTGTGCCACAGGCGAAGCGCCCTGCCTGACCCCGTCGGCTCCCGACGGATCGTTGGACGGCTACGTCCTGGACGAAGCCGAGGTCATCTACTGGGGCCTGTGCCCCGCCTGCGTGGCCGCCGCACCAGCCGGCACCGAGATTTCCCGATCGCAACCGTGATCACAGTCCAATTCACTACCCCCGAAAGGAAACACAGTGGCTGAAGAGCACCCACCCATTGGCGAGGCGATGACCGAACCCGCCGAAAGCGGCTGCCCGATGCGGATCAAGCCGCCGGTCGAAGGCGGCAGTAACCGCGACTGGTGGCCCAACGCGGTCAACCTAAAGATCCTGCAGAAGAACCCGCCGGCCGTCGACCCGACCGACGAGGGCTACGACTACCGCGAGGCAGTCAAGACCCTCGACTTCGAGGCCTTCGAAAAGGACTTTGACGCGCTGCTGACCGATTCGCAGGACTGGTGGCCGGCGGACTTCGGGCACTACGGCCCGCTGTTCATCCGCA
>CAYPTG010000398.1:0-2313 GCA_964413455.1 uncultured Mycobacterium sp.
CAGGGCCTCGGCCGGCACCACGCGCGACACCAGCCCGCTGCGCTCGGCCTCGGCGGCGTCGATGGTCCGCCCGGTCAGGATCAGGTCCATAGCCTTGGCCTTGCCGATCGCCCGGGTCAGCCGCTGGGAGCCGCCCATGCCGGGCAGCACGCCGAGCTTGATCTCGGGCTGGCCGAACTTGGCGGTGTCGGCGGCGATCAGCACGTCGCACATCATCGCCAGCTCGCAGCCCCCGCCCAGCGCGTACCCGGCGACCGCCGCGATCAACGGGGTGCGCACCTGCCCCAGCTTGGACCAGTCCCCGAAGAAGTCGGCGTCGAACACCTCCGAGAAGGACAGCGACGCCATCTCCTTGATGTCGGCGCCGGCGGCGAACGCCTTCTCCGATCCGGTGAGGATGATCGCCCCGATACCCGGGTCGGCGTCGAATTCCGCTGCGGCAGTGGTGACTTCGGTCATCACCTGACTGTTGAGCGCGTTGAGCGCCTTGGGGCGGTTCAGCGTGATGGTGCCGACCCGCTCGGATCGGCTCACCAGAATGGTCTCGAAGCTCACGTGTCTTTCCTCCTTAGTTGAAGCTCAAATCGGGGTCCGCCGGCGCGAAATAGCTCCGCACATCCTGGTCGCTGACCGCCGCCAGCGACTCCGGGGACCACCGCGGGTTGCGGTCCTTGTCCACCAGCTGGGCGCGGATGCCCTCGACCAGGTCGGCCGATCGCAGCGCCGCGCACGACACCCGGTACTCCTGCACCAGCACCTCGTCGAGGGACGACAGCGCCGCCGCCTGTCGTACCGCCGCCAGGGTGACGGCCAGTGCGATGGGCGAGCGGGTGGCGATCAGCTCGGCGGCCTGGCGGGCCGACGGGTCCTCGTGGCCGCGCAGCGCGGCGACGATATCGGCCACCGTCTCACCGGCGTAGCAGTGGTCGATCCACTTGCGCTGGGCGGCCAGCGGGCTCGGCGGCGGTGGCCCGGCGTGCGCAGCCACCGCGTGTTCGGTGCCGTCGGCGATCAGGTCGAGGGTGAACGCCTCCAGGTTGGCGTGCGGAACGTAGTGGTCGGCGAAACCGAGCGCGATCGCGTCGGCCCCGGAGAACGGCGCCCCGGTGAGCGCGGCGTGCAGCCCGAGCCGCCCGGGCGCCCGAGACAACAGATACGTGCCGCCGACGTCGGGGATGAACCCGATGCCGACTTCCGGCATGGCGATCTTGGAGGTGTCGGTCACCACCCGCACGTTGCCGTGCGCGCTGATGCCGACGCCGCCGCCCATCACGATGCCGTCCATCAGGGCCACGTACGGCTTGGGGTAGTGCCCGATCCGCGAGTTCATCCGGTATTCGTCGAACCAGAACCGGCGCGCGTCGGCGCCGCCGGCCTTGGCGCTGTGATAGATCGCCACCACGTCACCGCCGGCGCACAGGCCCCGTTCCCCGGCACCGTTGACGACGACGGCCCGCACCTTCTCGTCGTGCGCCCAGCCGGCCAGCGTGGCGTCGATCGCGGTGACCATGGTCTGGTTCAGCGAGTTGAGAGCCTTGGGCCGGTTGAGCGTGATCACTCCGACCCCGCCGTCGACGTGGGTCAGGACTTCGTCGGTGTCGGGAGTGGGCACAGAGGCCAGTATCCCCCGGCCGGGAACGCCATCGTGCAGGTAGGGTTGGCCGCGACGGCGGTACCTGGGAGGTTCCTGTGTGGAACTAAACCAAAAACCCGTTCGTTGACGCAGTGTTCATCAGTCTCACTTGAGAGGATCCGCGGTGCGGGAAACCAGCAATCCGGTATTTCGTTCGTTGCCCACGTCACAGGGGCGAACGGGCGGTTACGCGCAGTTCGGCACCGGTATCGCCGGTGCGACCCAGCAGTTGGGTCACCAGGCGGGCTACCAGACCGAGCCCTACGCCACCTACCCGCCGCAGACCGGTGTCTCGCGGCCGCTGACCATCGACGACGTCGTCACCAAGACTGGCATCACCCTCGGTGTGCTGTCCATCGTCGGCGTCATCTCCTACTTCCTGGTGTCCGGGAGCCCCGGGCTGGCCATGCCGTTCACCGTGGTGGGTGCGCTCGGCGGGCTGGCCTTGGTGCTGCTCGCCACCTTCGGCCGCAAGCAGGACAACCCGGCCATCGTGCTGAGCTACGCCGCGCTGGAGGGCCTGTTCCTCGGCGCGATCTCGTTCCTGCTGGCGAACTTCAGCGTGTCCGGCGCCAACGCCGGCGCACTGATCAGCCAGGCCATCCTGGGCACCGTCGGGGTGTTCTTCGGCATGTTGGTTGTCTACAAGACCGGCGCCATCCGGGTCCCCCCGAAGTTCA
>CAYPTG010000399.1:0-2304 GCA_964413455.1 uncultured Mycobacterium sp.
GCGCGAGCAACAATGTGTCGAGCCTGGCTACACTTACCGTGATATTTCACCCGGCTTCGGCCCCACATCGTCTAGGCGGTCACGTGTCAGCTGTGGATTCGTCCGGCGAAAATGCTGTGACGCCGTTGCGGATCGCGGTATTGGCCGAGTTGTACTACCCCAGCGTCGGCGGCCAAGAAGTGTTCTTTCAGGAACTCTCTGAAACCCTGGTCAAGCGTGGGCATTCGGTGGATGTCTATTGCATCGGCCACTGTGAAGGACTGGAAGCAGAAGAGACGATCAACGGTGTCCGAGTCCATCGGAACCCCAACGGCGGCCGCTACAAGAAGCCGTTGCTGCCCGCTCTCCGGCGCAATTGGACCGACATCCTGAAGTACAGCGCTGGTGTGCGTCAGGTCGTCGGTGCCGGACGTCACGATTTTTTTCTGCTCAACCAGTGGCCTTTGCTGCATTCTCTCGCCTTGCCCAAAGGGGCAAGGGCGCGAAGTGGATTGCACTGGTGCGAGATTCGTACCGACCCGGTACTGAGTGCAGCCCAGCGGCGGCTGCCGCGGTTGGTCGGCTCCAACTTCTCGATCAGCGAGTCCGTTGCCGACGAGATTTACCAGCAGTCGGGATGCTCCTGTGTAGTGCTGCCCAGCGGTCTGGTTCGGGACAACTACCGAAATAATGCCCGTGCCGACCGCTCGGGGGTGTTGTATGTCGGTCGCCTGGCGCCGCACAAGAACTTGCCGCTGCTCATCGACGCCTTCGGACTGGCGGTCGAACAAGGCCTGGCCGGCGATCTGACCATTGGCGGCGACGGTCCGGCCCGCCCCGATGTCGAGGCGTACGCCGCTAGTTCGCCGGTGGCCGACCGGATCAAGGTGCTCGGATCGGTCACCGAAGCGCAGAAGATCGACTTGCTCTCGCGCGCCGCCGTGTTCGTGATGCCCAGTATCCGCGAGGGGTTTCCCCGGGTGGTCTCCGAGGCCATGGCCAGCGGTCTGCCCGTGGTGACCGGCGACTTCGCCGGCAACGGCACCAAAGAAGTGGTTGCACAGTACGGAGCGGGCATCGTCTGCCACACTGAGCCCAGCGATTTCGCCGAGGCGATCCAAGCGGCAGAAGCGAACTGGGACAAGTACTCTCAGGCCGGACTCGCCGCCGCGGAGAATCTCGATTGGTCCACCATCGCCGACGCCCTAGAGGCCCGCATTCGGGAGGTTATTGATAGTGACAGCCATGTCAGCAACTGAGAGCCCGACCCGCAAGCGGGTTATGGTCACCGGCGGCGCCGGCTTCGTCGGTAGGGAACTGGTGCGTCTGCTTCGCGCCCAATCCGACGTCGACGTGCTGGTGGCCGACCTGCTTCGGTACGGCACGCCGGACTGGCTACAAGGCGACCTGGACGGTTTCGGCTTCCGCCACGTCGATATCCGGGACCAGGCCGCGGTCAGCGCCGTGGTGGAAGATTTCGCGCCCGATGTTGTGGTGCACTTGGCGGCCATCCATTACATCCCGGAATGCGACTCCGATCCGGCAAACGCGGTAGCCACCAACGTGACCGGAACGGTCAACGTGCTTTCGGCGCTGCCGCCGGGTACCCGGTTCGTGTTCGCCAGCAGTGGGGCGGTCTACCGGCCCGATGAGCAAGCCCACCGTGAACTGACCTCCGCGGTGGATCCGGTCGACGTCTACGGACTCACGAAGTTGGACGGCGAGAGGTATGTGCAGCTGCTGGCCGCCAGTCGTGACCTGTCGTGCTGCATCGTGCGGTTGTTCAACGTGATCGGCCCGGGCGAGACCAACCCGCACCTTTTCCCGGAGGTTATCGCGCAGCTGCGTAAGGGACCGGACACCATCGAGCTCGGCAACACCTGGCCCAAGCGGGATTACATCGACGTGGAGGACGCGGCGGCTGGATTCGCGGCGGTTGCTCTGGGGCAGAACCCGGAGGGTGTCCGGTGTGAAATTGTGAATCTCGGTAGCGGGCAACAGCATTCGGTCGAGGAGATCCTGACTTGCCTGCGGTCGGTCGCGGGACTGACATTCGATGTGCGGCAAGACCCGCGACGGGTGCGCGCCGTCGACCGTCCATTCCTGGGCGCCGACATCTCCCGGATCAAGGAGTCGTTCGGCTGGAGCCCGGCCCACTCGCTCGATGACACGGTGACACGGATGTGGGAAAGCCCGGAGTTCGTGCCCGGCCTCGAAGACCGGCTGATCACCAGCAAAGGCAGCTGACGCGTCGGTGGTAGCGGTACGCACCGACCTGCTTTTCGATGCTCGCCACATCCGGCAGAGCGGGATCGGAACCTACAT
>CAYPTG010000400.1:0-2299 GCA_964413455.1 uncultured Mycobacterium sp.
GGGGACCTCGCCGTCGCCCTGCACGCCGGTTTCCCCGCGGAGCGGATCGCGTTGCACGGCAACAACAAATCCGTCGACGAACTCACCGACGCGGTCAAGGCCGGCATCGGCTACGTGGTGCTGGACTCGATGACCGAGATCGACCGGCTCGACGCCGTCGCCGGTGACGCCGGGGTGGTGCAGGACGTCATGGTGCGGGTTACCGTCGGGGTCGAAGCCCACACCCACGAGTACATCGCCACCGCGCACGAGGACCAGAAGTTCGGTCTGTCGCTGGCCGGCGGTGACGCGATGGCGGCGGTGCGGCGGGTCTTCGCCACCGACAACCTGCGCCTGATCGGGCTGCACAGCCATATCGGCTCGCAGATCTTCGACGTCGGCGGGTTCGAACTCGCCGCCCGGCGAGTCATTGGTCTGCTGCGAGATGTTGTCGCCGAGTTCGGCGTGGCCAAGACGGCGCAGATCGCCACCGTCGACCTCGGTGGGGGACTGGGTATTTCCTATGTGCCGCAAGACGACCCACCGCCGGTCGCCGAACTGGCGGCCAAGCTGACCGCCATCGTGCACGCTGAGTCCGCGGCGGTCGGTCTGCCCGCACCGCGGCTGGTGGTCGAGCCCGGCCGGGCGATCGCCGGCCCCGGCACCATCACCCTCTACGAGGTCGGCACCGTCAAGGACGTCGCGATCAGCGGTGCCGCCCGTCGCCGATACATCAGCGTCGACGGCGGCATGAGCGACAACATCCGCACCTCGCTCTACGGCGCGACCTACGACGTGCGGCTGGCGTCGCGGTCCAGCTCTGCCGCCCCGACGCTGTCCCGTATCGTTGGAAAGCATTGCGAGAGCGGCGATATCGTGGTCCGCGACGCCTGGGTGCCCGACGACGTGACACCCGGCGACCTGCTCGCCGTCGCCGCCACCGGGGCCTACTGCTACGCGATGTCGAGCCGGTACAACCTGGTCGGGCGGCCCCCGGTGGTCGCGGTACGCGACGGCCGGGACCGGCTGATCCTGCGTCGGGAGACCGTCGACGACCTGCTGAGCCTGGAGGTGTAGTGGTGGAAACAGCGAACGCGGACAAGCCGATCGGCGTGGCGGTGCTGGGCCTGGGCAACGTCGGGCAGCAGGTGGTGCGCATCATCGAGGACAGCGCCGCCGACCTGGCCGCGCGCATCGGCGCCCCGCTGGAGCTGCGCGGGGTGGCGGTGCGCCGGGTCAGCGACGACCGGGGCGTACCGATCGAGCTGCTCACCGACAACGTCGAAGACCTGGTGTCCCGCGAGGACGTCGACATCGTGGTGGAACTCATGGGGCCGGTCGAGCCGGCCCGCAAGGCCATCCTGACCGCGCTGGAGCACGGCAAGTCGGTGGTCACCGCCAACAAGGCGCTGCTGGCCCAATCCACCGGCGAGCTCGCCGAAGCCGCCGAGCGCGCCCACGTCGACCTGTATTTCGAGGCCGCGGTGGCCGGTGCGATCCCGGTGATCCGCCCGCTCACCCAGTCGCTGGCCGGCGACAGCGTGCTACGGGTGGCCGGCATCGTCAACGGGACCACCAACTACATCCTCTCCGAAATGGCTTCCACCGGAGCCGATTACGCCAGTGCACTGGCCGACGCCAGCGCCCTGGGCTACGCCGAGGCCGACCCCACCGCCGACGTGGAGGGCTACGACGCCGCGGCCAAGGCGGCCATCCTGGCCTCCATCGCCTTCCACACCCGGGTCACCGCCGACGACGTCTACCGCGAAGGCATCACCAAAGTCAGCTCCGCCGATTTCGAGGCCGCCCGGGCGCTGGACTGCACCATCAAGCTGCTGGCCATCTGTGAGCGCATCACCTCCGACGATGGGCAGCAACGGGTTTCGGCTCGGGTCTACCCGGCGCTGGTTCCGTTGGCGCATCCGCTGGCCTCGGTCAACGGTGCGTTCAACGCCGTCGTGGTGGAGGCCGAAGCGGCCGGACGGTTGATGTTCTACGGCCAGGGTGCCGGCGGTAACCCGACCGCTTCGGCGGTCACCGGAGATATGGTGATGGCGGCTCGAAACCGGGTACAGGGCGGCAGAGGGCCGCGTGAATCCCGTTACGCCGAACTGCCCATCGCGCCTATCGGGATGATCCCCACCCGCTACTACGTGAGCATGAAGGTCAAGGACCGCCCCGGCGTACTCGCCGCGGTGGCAACCGAATTCGGCAAACGGGACGTCAGCATCGCCGAGGTGCGCCAGGAGGCGCTGGCCGATGATCTGCGGGCCGGACCGGGGGAGGGGCCGGGGGCGCACATCGTGGTGGTCACCCACCG
>CAYPTG010000401.1:0-2292 GCA_964413455.1 uncultured Mycobacterium sp.
TGCACCGCGGCCAGCTGCGTCTCGGCGATCACCGCCGGCTTGCTGTCCAGCGCCGCACCGACCGGGCGCACCTCGTAGCCCAGGGTGAAGTCGACCGCCCGGAGCCGCTTGGTCCAGATGGTGACCTGCAGCGGCGAATCCACAAGGCGCAGTTGGCCTTTGTAGAGCACCCGCACCTCGTGGATCAACAACCCGATGGTTTCGATGTCGTCGGCGAACGGTTCGCGCAGGAAGTCCACCCGGGACTCCTCCAGGATCGTCACCATAGTGGCGTGGTTGATGTGCTGGTACATGTCGATGTCCGACCAGCGCACCCGCACCCCGGTGGTGAACCCGTTCGGCACCCCAGCCGAATGAGCCGATTGAGCCGTCTCAACCATCTCAGCCACTCGTCCCCGTTCCGGTCGTCCGCGTCATGCTGCGGATCTGCCGCGCGGCCACGGACAGAGTGGCCAGATCGCGGCCCTCCCCCTGGTAGATCTCGGTGAGAGTGCGCCGCGCCCGAGCCACCCGGGGACCGTTGCTGCGCTCCCACTCGGCGATCTTCTGCTCCCCGTTCTCGTCGGGCTCCCCGACGGCCAGCACATCGAAACACAGCGCGCGCAGTGAGCCGTAGATGTCGTCGCGCACCGCGAGCCGGGCCAGTGCGTGCCAGCGGTCGTCACGGGGCAGCCCGGACACCGCGGTCAGCAGGCCGTCGGTGCCGAGGTAGTCCATCAACGCGAAGTGGGTGTCGGCTACCTCGGCGGGATCGCGCTCGGCGATGTCGGCGATGTCGATAACGTCCAGCAGGCTGTACTGGTAGAGCCCGGAGGCCACCGTGTAGGCCAGATCCTGGGCGACGCCTTCGGCGGCGAACTCGCCGGACTCCTTAGCCACGATTGCCTGATCGTCACCGCGCAGCCAACGCGGCATCCCGGGCGCCAGCTCGGCGACCTTGGCGGCGAACCGGTTGATCTCCGCACCGACCGCCAGCGGTTGCGGCCGGTAGTTCAGCAGCCAGCGCACCGCGCGGTCCAGCAGCCGCCGCAGATCCAGCGTCATCCGGTCGGTCACCGCGACCGGCACACCCGCGTCACCTGCCGCCCTGATCCGCCGCCACGTCTGCCCGATACCGAAGATCTCGTCGCAGGCGGCGAACGCGCGCACCGCGTCGACGTAGCCGACACCGGCGTCTTCGGTGACCCGGTAGGCGTAGCTGATGCCGCCGGTATCAACGACGTTGTTGACCAGCATGGTGGCCACGATCTCCCGGCGCAGCTGGTGGTTGCGGATCTCGGCGGCGAAGCGATCCCGCAGCTGCGCCGGGAAATAGTCGGGCAGCCGGGAAGCAAACACTTCCTGGTCGGGCAGGTCGCTGGCCAGCACTTCTTCCTTGAGCGCCAGCTTCACATGCGCCATCAGGGTTGCCAGTTCCGGCGACGTCAGCCCCAGGCCCAACTCCTCTCGCCGGCGAATCTCCTTGGCGCTGGGCAACGCCTCCAGCTCCCGGTTCAGGCCGCGGCGCTCCTCCAGCTCCAGGATTTGCCGCTCGTGGACGTTGAGCAGCGATGCGGCGTTGGCCCGGCTGGTGCCCATCAGGTCGTTCTGGTCGCTGTTGTCGGCGAGCACCAGCCGGCCCACCTCGTCGGTCATTGACGCCAGCAGTTCGGTGCGCCCGCCTGCGTCGATGGCGCCGCTGCTGACCAGCGAGTCGACCAGAATCTTGATGTTGACCTCATGGTCGGAGCAGTCCACCCCGGCCGAGTTGTCCAGCGCGTCGGTGTTGATCCGCCCGCCGCACAAGTCGAACTCCACTCGGCCCAGCGACGTCACCCCGAGGTTGCCGCCCTCCCCAATCACCTTGGCGCGCACCTGATTTGCATTGACCCGGACGGTGTCGTTGGCCCGGTCGCCGACGGCGGCATCGGATTCGATCTCGGCTTTGATGTAGGTGCCGATGCCGCCGTTGAACAACAGGTCCACCGGGGCTCGCAGGATGGCGCGGATCAGATCCGGCGGGGTCATCTCGGTGATCGCCTCGTCGATGCCCAGCGCCCGGTGCATCGCCGGGCTGATCGGGATGGACTTCTGCTGTCTGGAGAAGACGCCACCACCGGCGCTGATCAGCCCGGCGTCGTAGTCCTCCCAGCTGGAGCGCGGCAGGTCGAAGAGCCTGCGGCGTTCGGTAAACGACTGCGCCGCATCGGGTTCCGGGTCGATAAAGATGTGCCGATGGTCGAAGGCGGCAACCAGCCGGATGTGCTCGGAGAGCAGCATGCCGTTGCCGAACACGTCACCGCTCATGTCACC
>CAYPTG010000402.1:0-2288 GCA_964413455.1 uncultured Mycobacterium sp.
TGATCCGGGCCAGCAGCGCCTTGCTCTTCTCCTCGGTGGTGCGGCCCCGCTCGAGTGCCTTGGCCTCCAGCTTCTCCGAGTAGCCCTTGCCCTTGGTGGCGGCTTCCAGGGAGACGTCCTTGAGCACCACGTCGTAACCGGCCTTGGCCGACACGTAGGCGATACCGGCGCCCATCATGCCGGCACCCAGCACGCCGATCTTCTTGATCGGGGTCTCGCCGATGCCCTCCGGGCGCGAGCCGCCGCCATTGATCGACTGCAGGTCGAAGAAGAACGCCTGGATCATGTTCTGGGCGACGTGGCCGGTGGCCAGCTCGGTGAAGTAGCGGCTCTCGATGCGGCTGGCGGTGTCGAAGTCGACCTGCGCGCCTTCGACCGCGGCGGCCAGGATGGCCCGCGGTGCCGGCATCGGGGCGCCCTTGATCTGCTTGCGCAGCAGCGACGGGAAGGACGGCAGGATCATCGCCAGCTTCGGGGTAGACGGGGTGCCGCCGGGCATCCGGTAGCCCTGCTCGTCCCACGGCTGGGTGTGCTTGTCCGGGTTGGCCTTGATCCACGCCTTGGCGGCGGGCACCACCTCTTCGGCGGTGGACACCAGCTCGTCGACCAGACCGGTTTCCTTGGCCTTGTCGGGCCGGAACCGGGTGCCCTGGCTGAGCACGTTGACGAAGGCGTTCTGGATGCCCATCATCCGCACGGTGCGGGTGACGCCACCACCGCCGGGCAGCAGACCCAGGCTGACCTCGGGCAGGCCGATCTGGCTGCCCTTGACGTCGGCGGCGATGCGGTGATGACAGGCCAGCGCGATCTCCAGGCCGCCACCAAGCGCCGCGCCGTTGATGGCCGCGACGACCGGCACGCCCAGGGTCTCCAGGGTGCGCAGATCGGCCTTGATCTCCTCGACCTGGGTGAACGCCTCACCGGCGTGCTCCGGAGTGATCTGGATGATGCTCTTGAGGTCACCGCCGGCGAAGAAAGTCTTCTTGGCGCTGGTGATGACCACGCCGGTGATCGAATCCTTTTCGGCGACAAGACGTTCGACGGCCTTGTGCATCGACTCCTTGTAGTGCTCGTTCATTACGTTGGCCCCATCGGTGGGGTCGTCGAGGGTCAGGGTGACGATGCCGTCGGCGTCCTTGTCCCAGTGGATGGTGTTCTCTGCCATGGTTTTTCGCTTGCTCCTAGGTATTTTCGCGAAGATTCGTCGGCTAGACGCGCTCGATGATGGTGGCCACGCCCATACCGCCGCCGATGCACAGGGTGATCAGGGCCCGCTTGGCGCCGCGACGCTCCAGCTCGTCGACCATGGTGCCGGTGATCATGGCGCCGGTGGCGCCCAGCGGGTGGCCCATCGCGATGGCGCCACCGTTGACGTTGAGTTTCTCGTCGGGGATGTTGAGGTCCTTCTGGAACTTCAGCACCACCGAGGCGAAGGCCTCGTTGAGTTCGAACAGGTCGATGTCATCGACGGTCAAACCGGCCCGGGCCAGCACCTTCTCGGCGGCCGGGGTGGGGCCTACGAGCATGATGGTCGGCTCGGCGCCGCTGGTGGCGGTGGCCACCACCCGGGCCCGCGGGGTCAGGCCGTTGGCCTTGCCGGCCTTCTCGCTGCCGATCAGCACCAGGGCGGCGCCGTCGACGATGCCGGAGCTGTTGCCGCCGGTGTGCACGTGGTTGATCTTCTCGACCCAGTGGTACTTCTGCATCGCGACGTCGTCGAATCCGGTCATCGCGGCCAGGCCCTCGAAGGCGGGCTTGAGCTTGGCCAGGCTTTCCATGGTGGTGCCGGGGCGCATGTGCTCATCGTGGTCGAGGATCAGCAAGCCGTTCTGGTCGCGGACCGGGACCACCGACTTGGCGAAGTAGCCGCCGGACCACGCGGCGGCGGCGAGCTCCTGGGACCGCACCGCGTAGCTGTCGACGGCGTCGCGGTCGAAGCCCTCCAGGGTGGCGATCAGGTCGGCGCTGATGCCCTGCGGGACGATGTAGGAGTCGTAGCTGAACGCCGGGTCGGACATCATGGCGCCGCCGTCGGAACCCATCGGGACGCGGCTCATCGACTCCACGCCGCCGGCCAGCACCATGTCGTCCCAGCCGGACCGGACCTTCTGCGCGGCGGTGTTGACGGCCTCCAGACCCGAGGCGCAGAACCGGTTGAGCTGGAAGCCGCCGGTGGTATCGGGCATACCGGCGGCGATGACCGCGGTGCGGGCGATGTCGCCGCCCTGGTCGCCAACGGGCGAGACGCAGCCCAGAATGACGTCACTGATCATGTTTTCGTCGAGGTT
>CAYPTG010000403.1:0-2287 GCA_964413455.1 uncultured Mycobacterium sp.
GAGGTGCGCACCGAGCCCGGGCCGAACGGCCCGGTGATCGCCAGCGTGGTCGGCGACAAGTTGCATCCGACGAACTTCGGCCGGCTGTGCACCAAGGGGTCCACGCACGCCGAGTTGATCGGAAACACAGACGGCCGGATGACCCAGGCGCTGATGCGTACCTCCCGTGACGTCTCGCCGGGGCCGACGACGGTGGACGCCGCGGTGAGGACGGTCGGCCGGCGGCTGCGGGCGATTCTGGATGAGCACGGCCCGGACGCGATCGCGCTGTATGTCTCCGGGCAGATGTCGATGGAGGCCCAGTATGTGGCGAACAAACTCGCCAAGGGCTTCCTTCGCACCGTGCACATCGAATCCAACTCGCGGCTGTGCATGGCCAGTGCGGGCACCGGCTACAAGCAGTCGCTGGGGGCCGACGGTCCGCCGGGCTCTTATGACGACTTCTACTGTGCCGACCTGTTTTTCGTGATCGGCTCGAATATGGCCGACTGCCATCCGATCCTGTATCTGCGGATGGCAGATCGGCTGCGGGCCGGCGCGAAGCTGATCGTGGTGGACCCGAGGCGTACCGCTACCGCCGAGCACGCCGACCTGTTCCTGCAGATCCGCCCGGGCACCGATCTGGCCCTGCTCAACGGCCTGCTGCACCTGCTTGTTCGATCCGGTGCGATTGATCGGGAGTTCATCACTGCGCACACCGAGGGCTGGGCTGCGATGCCAGACTTTCTGGCCGACTACGGCCCGGCCCGGGTGGCAGCCATCACCGGTCTTGCCGAATCGGACGTCCGGGCCGCGGCGGCGATGATCGCCGAGGCCGGCTCCTGGATGACGTGCTGGACAATGGGTCTCAACCAGAGTGCGCACGGAACCTGGAACACCAACGCGATCTGCAACCTGCACCTGGCCACCGGCGCCATCTGCCGCCCCGGTGCCGGCCCGATGTCGCTGACCGGGCAGCCCAACGCCATGGGCGGGCGCGAAATGGGTTACATGGGGCCGGGATTGCCCGGTCAGCGGTCGGTCGCCAGCGCATCGGATCGCACCTTCGTCGAAGACGTGTGGGGGCTGCCCCCGGGCTCCATCCGGCCCGAGATCGGCCCGGGAACCATCGGCATGTTCGAGCGGATGGCCGCCGGCGACATCAAAGCGTGCTGGATCATCTGCACGAATCCGGTTGCCACGGTGCCGAACCGGGACACCGTCATCGCCGGGCTGGAGGCCGCGCAGCTAGTCGTCACCCAGGACGCCTACCGGGACACCGCGACCAACCGCTACGCCGACGTGGTTCTGCCGGCGGCCATGTGGGCCGAATCCGATGGGGTGATGGTCAATTCGGAACGCAACCTGACCCTGGTGTCGGGCTGCGTCGCCCCGGCCGGTCAGGCGCGCCCGGACTGGCAGCTGATCTGCGATGTGGCCACCGAGATGGGCTTCGGTGCGCATTTCGGCTACCGATCCGCCGAGGAGATCTTCGACGAGATCCGCCGGTTCTGGAATCCGGGCACCGGATACGACCTGCGCGGAATCGACTATCGGCGACTGCGCGCCAGCTCGGTGCAATGGCCCTGCCCACCCGGCGACGAGGCCCACCGCCATCCGACGCGGTATCTCAATGACGGTGTCAGCCAACATCTTCACCTCGATGAGCAGGGGAACCGGCCCCGGCTGGCGTTCGCGACGCCGTCACGACGCGCGGTGTTCCATGCCCGCCCGTATGTCGAGCCGCGCGAGCAACCCGATGACGACTTCCCGTTCCTGTTGAACACCGGCCGGCTCCCCCACCAGTGGCACACGATGACCAAGACCGGGCAGGTGGCGCGGCTGAACAACCTCACCGGCCGCCCCTTTGTCGAAGTCAACAGCGGGGACGCCACCGCACTGGGCATCAATGACGGTGTGCCGGTGGAACTTCGGTCCCGCCGCGGGCGGGTGGTGCTGCCCGCGGTACTCACCGACCGGGTGCTGCCCGGCACCTGCTTTGCGCCGATGCACTGGAACGACGAGCATGCACCGCTGCTGGCCGTCAACGCCGTGACCAATGATCTGGTCGATGGCGACTCGTTGCAGCCGGAGCTGAAGATGTGCGCGGTGGCACTGAGCCCGGTCGAAGACTATTCACTGCCGGCGTTGTTCACCGATGTGGCGGCCGCATCGGGTGGTGTGGCTGAATCCGCAGAAACCGGGACGATTGTCCTGTGGGGGTCGCAAACCGGCAATGCTGAAGAGTTCGCCACCCGGGTGGTCAAAGAGCTTGACGCCAACGGGGTTTCGGCCCGGCTGCTCGACA
>CAYPTG010000404.1:0-2272 GCA_964413455.1 uncultured Mycobacterium sp.
GTAGACCCAGGAGTCGGTTTCCACGCCGTTCAGCAGCAGCGCCATCTTGACGATCGCCTTTCGGCCCCGGGCCATGCCCTTGTAGCCAAGCTCCGCCTTAGCGCGGGCGATGACGGCATTGTCGTCGATCGCCGCATTGGCCAGCGGTAAGACGATTGGTGTCTGGTCATGCGGCAGCGGAATCCGAGCGATGGTGCGTTCCTTCTGCATCACCGTGATGATCCCGGAACGGATGAGTACCGGAATCTCCACGGTGGCCTTGAGCGCGGCCGGCTTGAGACCGCGGGGCACCGGGAAGATCAGCTCCGCGGCTCCCTCGGTGCCGTAAAACTCCAACGGGTTGATCTTCCCCATGTCAACCAGCGAAAACGTCGGCCCGTTGGGTGGGGGGCCATCCGGCGCGGCTGAGGGATCGGGCGTCGCGGGCGCGTCCGGAGCGGTGGTGGTGGCGGTATCGGTCGTACCGGGAGTGTCCGGCGCCGCGAATACCTTGACCGGCATGGCGCACAGCATGACGACGAGGGCCAGCACACTCCAGATCCGCCAGGTAGCTCCAACGGTCACCCGAAGACGCCCCCGGTTACTGGTGGAAGTGCAGGTAGCAGTACGTCCCGACTCGCACGGATCAACTTTCCCGCGACCGGGCCCCAACGGAAGCATTTCGAGTATCTTTCGGCAACAGGGCGCCAGCGTACGCCGTTGCGCCGTTATCAAGTTATCTAAACCCGAACTTCTTCTCGGGACTAGATCCCAAGAAAGGTTCCGAGAAAAAGTTCGGACATCGGATTAGAGAGTATCTGGATGGCGCAGCAACTCAGGCGCCGGGTGTGGCCTGGCCGTAAACGAAGAAGGCCACCAGCAGCAGCGCCATCATGGCGGCGATACCCACCAGCTGCCACGGCCGAATCGCGAGGTCGAACTGGGGATCTTCAGATACAGACGTCGTGGATGTGGGCAGGTCGGATTCGAGAATTCCGATGGACACAAAACACCCCTTTTTCCTCGGGTCAGGAGATACTTCTCCCAACCTTCGATATCAATGTTCCGGGATTGTTAACCCCGCGGAAATAGACCACGGGGCTCAATCACGGTCTAGACCTGTCCGCCGACCGGATCGCCCATCCAACGCGGACGAACCGGACGGTCGTTCCAGGCCCGACGACGCCGGCCGGCACGAAGCCGGTCGACCAGTGCGAATAGCGCGTTGGCACCGTTATTCACCCTGCGTACTCCTCACATCGAGTTCTGGCCGTCGGTCCGAATTGTGCACCCGACCGACGTTCCTGCCGGTTCGGCGCGCCGAAGAGAGTTCAACCTGTGATTGAAACTAAATCAGGCCATCAGTCTGCAAGTTTCTGGCCCCGACAGCAAATCGCCACTACACTGGCAGACACAGAAATTTACAAATCAAGGGGGTTCGCCGCCGTGTCGGCTACCGCGCCCGCGTCGGCCACCGACATGCAGGTCGTCATCGTCGATGACGGCACCCTCAGCCGAGAATGCCTTGCCGCGCAACTGGATACTCACGGCATACCCGCGGCCACCGCATGGGATCTGCCCTCGCTGCTGGAGGAGATCAACCGGGCCGCACCCGAGGTGATCCTGCTGAACATCGACACCCCGGACTACACCACCCTGCTGCAGCTCGCGCTCGACCTAGACAGAGACGTCCGGGTGGTGGTGTTCGGGCTCTCCACCGAGCGAGAGTCGGAGATCGTGTCGTGCGCCGAAGCCGGAGTCGCCGGACTGCACCTGCGCACCGAATCCTTCGAGCACCTGCTGACGCTGCTCCGCAGTACCGGAAACGGCCGGGCGCAGTGCTCACCGGAGGTATCGGCCATCCTGTTGCGCCGGATCTATGCTTTTGCCGCACAACAGAATCCGGACGCTACGACCGACCTGCTCACTCCGCGTGAGATCGAGATCCTGGACTACATAGCTCAAGGGATGACCAATCAGCAGGTCGCCTCCCGGCTGTCGCTGACCGTGCACACCGTCAAGAACCACGTACACAATCTGCTCGGCAAGCTCGGGGTCGCCACCCGGGCTGAGGCGGTCGCCGTCTACCGGGCCGACAAGCTCGCCGGCTCGGACTAGACCGATGCGGCTCACTGCGCTGCGCCGCATCGTCACCCGGCTAGGCCGATGCGCCGGTTCCTCAGCGGCTCACTGCGCTGCGCCGCATCGTCACCCGGCTAGCCGAGCAGGGTCGGGCCACTCAGGGTTGCGCGAAGCCCCAGTCCAGCAGCGCCCGCCCCTGACCCCACAGGTC
>CAYPTG010000405.1:0-2269 GCA_964413455.1 uncultured Mycobacterium sp.
TAAGTGGCCCTCACCCCGCCGGATAGTCTCGGTCTCATGTGCACTCGAGTCATCTGGCCGGACGCCGGCGACGCCGTCCTGGTCGGCAGGAACATGGACTTCCACAAAGACCTGATGACCAACCTGTGGAAGCAACCCCGCGGTGTCAAGCGCGACGACGGGGTAACCGGCAAGCTCAGCTGGACCTCGAAGTACGGCAGCGTCATCGCCGCCGCCTTCGACATCATCTCGGTCGACGGACTCAACGAGGCCGGCCTGGGCGGTCACGTGCTGTGGCTGGCCGAATCCGATTACGGCACCCCCGACGACAAGCGCACCCAGCTCAGCCAGGCGATCTGGCTGCAATACTTCCTGGACAACTGCGCCACCGTCGCCGAGGCGGTCGCCTGGATCGCCGAGACCGACGTACAGGTCGTCCAGATGGACGATCCCACCGGCGGGGTGCGGCCCACCATCCACCTGGCACTCAACGATGCCACCGGGGATTCGGCGATCATCGAGTACGTCGGCGGCGAGCCGAAGGTTTACCACAGCCGCGACTACCGGGTGATGACGAACTCCCCGACCTTCGATCAGCAGCTGGAACTGGTCAAACGTTTCACCGGCCTCGGCGGTTCCGACCCGTTGCCGGGCTCGACGCTGGCCTCCGACCGGTTCGCCCGAGCCACCTACTACGCCAGCCGACTGCCTACGCCGGCCAGCCAGGTCGACGCCATCGCGGGCATGTTCTCGGTGATCCGAAACGCCGCCCAACCTTTCCGGATCCCCGACCCCGGCCAGCCGGAGGCCTCGCAGACCATCTGGCAGGTGGTGCTGGACCTGACGAACAAGCGCTACGTCTACGAGTCCACTACCCGGCCCAACATCGTGTGGGTGGACCTGGCGGACCTGGACTTCTCGGAGGGCAGCCCGCAGCTCAAGCTGGACCTGATGAGTGATCTCGCGGTGCACGGTGGCATCGCTGGCAACGTGGCCGACAAGTTCGCCGACAAGGGGCCGATGACGTTCTTGTCGCTGAGCCTGCTGCGCGAGCTGGAGCAGGCCGCCAAGGAGAACGCCGCCAAGGAGAACGACGAGAAGGCGGCCCACAGCTAACGGTTCAGCACCCCGAGCCGCCGGATCGCCTCATTCATGGTGTCGTCGCGTTTGCAAAACGCGAAGCGCACCAGATGCCGCCATGCCTTCGGCGCCCCGTCGGGATCGCAGAACGCCGACATCGGAATGGCCGCCACCCCGGCCCGGCGCGGCAGTTCTTCACAGAACGCCGTGCCGTCGTCAAAGCCCAGCGGCCGCGGATCGGCGCACAGGAAATAGGTGCCGAAGCTGTCGTGAACCTCGAACCCGAGCTCGGCCAGCGCGGTGCCCAGCCGGTTGCGCTTGGCCTGCAGCGAGGATCGCAGACCGTCCACCCAGTCGTCTTCCTGGTTGAGCGCGTAAGCCACCGCCGGCTGAAACGGTGCCCCGCCCACATAGCTCAGGTACTGCTTGGCCGCCCGCACCCCGGCCACCAAATCCGCTGGGCCGCAAGCCCAACCGATCTTCCAGCCGGTGCAGTTGAACATCTTGGCCGCACTGGACACCGTCACCGTCCGATCGGCCATCCCCGGATACGTCGCCAACGGGCGGTGCGCAACACCGTCGAACGTCAGCCGCTCGTAGACCTCGTCGGAGATCACCAGCAGGTCGGCCGCCGCCACCACCGCGGCCAGCGCCTGTGACTCGTCGTCGGAGAGCACCATTCCGGTCGGGTTGTGCGGGGAGTTGACGACGATGGCCCGGGTGCGCGGCGTGATCGCAGCGCGCACCGCATCGACGTCCAACGCGAAGCCGCGCCCGGCAGTCACTAGCGGCACCGGTACCCGATGCGCGCCGGCCATTGCGACCGCCGGGGCGTAGGTGTCGAAATACGGCTCCAGCAGCAGCACCTCCGAACCGGGCTCGACCAAACCGAGTACCGCGGCGGCGATCGCCTCACTGGCGCCGACGGTGACCAGCACCTCGGTCTCCGGATCGAAGACCTGCCCGTAACGACGGCGCCGCTGCGCGGCGATCGCCTCCCGCAGCTCAACGATCCCCGGTCCCGGCGGGTACTGGTTCACCCCGTCGGCGATCGCCTGCCGGGCCACCTCCAGCATCGCCGAAGGCCCGTCCTCATCGGGAAAACCCTGCCCCAGGTTCACTGCGCCGAGCTGCGTCGCGAGCGCGGACATCCGCGCGAAGACGTTCACCGAGAAGGGCCGCAGCCGCTCGACCGTCATGGTTGAGGAGC
>CAYPTG010000406.1:0-1964 GCA_964413455.1 uncultured Mycobacterium sp.
CGCACCTCAGCATCAGCACTTTGGCGCCGCAGGCCGCCATCTCCAGCATTTCCTCGAAGGTGACGGTATCGAGCCGCCGGGCATTGGCGACGATGCGCGGGTCGGCGGTGTAGACGCCGTCCACGTCGGTGTAGATCTCGCACACGTCGGCGCTCAGCGCCGCGGCCAACGCCACAGCAGTGGTGTCCGAGCCGCCCCGACCCAGCGTCGTGACGTCTTTACTGTCCTGGCTCACGCCCTGGAACCCGGCCACCAGGACGATCTGATCCTCGTCCAACGCCGAGCGCAGCCGGCCGGGGGTGACGTCGATGATCTTGGCGTTGCCGTGGGTGCCGGTGGTGATCACCCCGGCCTGCGAACCGGTGAACGAACGGGCTTGAGCACCAAGGGATTCGATGGCCATGGCGACCAGCGCGTTGGAAATTCGCTCCCCGGCGGTCAACAGCATGTCCAGCTCGCGCGGCGGCGGCGACGGGCACACCTGGCCGGCGAGATCCATCAGGTCATCGGTGGTGTCCCCCATCGCCGACACCACCACGACGACGTCGTTGCCCTGCTTCTTGGTCTCGACGATGCGCTCGGCAACCCGGCGGATCCGCTCGGCGTCGGCCACCGAGGATCCGCCGTACTTCTGCACGACGAGCGCCACTGTCTTCTCTTGCTTTCTTCCAAGCTGGGGTTGCTCTTAAGACTGGGTTGTTCTTAAAGGATAAGGGGTGGCCCACGGTCTACTCGCCGCCGCCTTGGCCGGTCAGGCACAGCGACGAGTAACCTCGCTGCAATGCCTGACCAGCCCGTTGACCGGCTCGCGCAGACGTCCGTTCCGATCCATCCACCGATCGCGCAGCGATGGAGCCCGCGGGGATTCGACCCCGACGCTGCGCTGTCCGACACGCAGGTCACCGCATTGCTGGAGGCCGCTCGGTGGACCGCCACCTGGGGACGCCGCCAGCCGGTCCGGTTCGTCGTCGGATTGCGCGGTGATACCAGCTACCGGACGCTGGCCGGCCTGCTCAACCAGGGCAACTCCTACGCCACGTCGGCTGGCGCGCTGATTCTGCTGTGTGCCGACGAAGGCGACGACGCGAACACCGCGCTCTACAGCGCCGTGGACGCCGGAGCCGCCGAGGCCAGCCTGCTGATCGAGGCGACCTCGCGCGGCCTGGTGGGCCACCCGATGGCCGGCTTCGACGTCGACGGCGCCCGCACGGCATTCGGCATTCCGGACGGGGTACGCCCGTTGATGGTGATCGCGGTCGGCTCGCTGGCCGACCCGGCATCGGTCAGCCCGGAGGTGGCCGAGCGGGACGCGCTGCCCCGTACCCGGCTGCCGCTGGCCGAGGTGGCGTTCCGGGACACCTGGGCTCAGCCCTGGCGGTAGTCCCGGTCGGGGAGTGCCAGAAACGTACTGGAAATAGACGAGTATCCGGTTCGCCGGGCGGCTGCCGCCAGTACATGATTTGCTGAGCGGCGTGGATTCCGAGCCTCGATCCGACTCACTCAGCAAGGGCCTGAGTCAGCGTCACCTCACCATGATCGCCATGGGCGGGGTGATCGGCGCCGGGTTGTTCGTCGGCTCCGGAGTGGTGATCGACGACACCGGCCCGGCGGTGTTCTTGACCTACGCGCTGAGCGGGCTGCTGGTGGTCCTGGTCATTCGGATGCTCGGCGAGATGGCGGCGGCTTATCCGACCACCGGCTCGTTCTCCACCTATGCCGGGCGAGCGTTGGGACCGTGGGCGGGGTTCAGCGTCGCCTGGCTGTACTGGTACTTCTGGGTCATCGTCATCGGGTTCGAAGCGATCGCCGGCGGCAAGATCCTGCAGTACTGGATACACCTGCCGGTCTGGGTTTTCGCCCTGATCCTGATGCTGACCATGACCGTGGCCAACCTGTTCTCGATCAAGTCCTACGGCGAGTTCGAATTCTGGTTCGCCGGTGTCAAAGTCGCGGCGGTCAGCGCG
>CAYPTG010000406.1:1974-2268 GCA_964413455.1 uncultured Mycobacterium sp.
CCTGATCCTGGGCACTCTCTACGTCCTGGGGCTGTGGCCCGGCACTCACCTGGACTTTTCCAACCTCACCGCACTCGGCGGATTCTTCCCCAAGGGAATCCCGGCGGTGTTCACCAACGTGGTGGTGGTGATCGTCTCGATGGTGGGTGCCGAGGTGGTGACCATCGCGGCGGCCGAATCGGAGGACCCTCGGGGGGCCATCGCCCGCGCGACCCGGTCGATCATCATCCGGATCCTGCTGTTCTTCGTCGGGTCGACGTTCCTGCTGTGCGTGATGATGCCGTGGAACAGCCA
>CAYPTG010000407.1:0-2265 GCA_964413455.1 uncultured Mycobacterium sp.
CCGTGCACCAGCACGATCGGCCGGCCGGTGCCGCCCCGGTGGGTCAGCGCTTGGGTGCTCATCGCCTCTATCTTCACCCGGTAACCTTGAGGCCATGGCCGTGGTCAAGATCAACGCAATCCAGGTGCCCGCCGGGGCCGGCCCGGAGTTGGAGAAGCGGTTCGCGCACCGGGCGCACGCCGTCGACAACCAGCCCGGCTTTCTGGGCTTCCAGCTGCTGCGTCCGGTTAAGGGCGAGGACCGCTACTTCGTGGTCACCCAGTGGGAGTCCGAGGAGGCCTTCCAGGCCTGGGCGTCGGGTCCGGCGATCACGGCACACGCCGGTGAGCGCGCCAACCCGGTGTCCACCGGTGCTCAGCTTCTCGAGTTCGAGGTTGTGCTGGACGTTGCCGGCTCCGACGCCACGGCGTAGGGCGCGTTGGGCCGGCCGGACCGGCCTCGCGCTCCTACTTGCCAGCACCCTGACCGTCGTCGCCGGTGCGACAGCCGGCTGCGCACCCTCGACTGCCCCGGTCGCCAACGCCGGGGTGCACATCGAGATGAATACCCCGCAAGGGGTGCGGGCCCGGCAAGTCATGGACATGCTCAATTCGGAGTGGCCGATCGGCACCGCAAGCGTGGCCACGCTGGCCACACCCGACATGATCGACCCGATCACCGCCACCATGGAAACCCTCTGGTGGGACCGGCCGTACACGTTGACCAGCGCGGAAATCGGCGCCGGATCGGCCACCATGCATCTGATCAGCTCGTACGGCGCCCAGCTGGATATCGCGCTGCGCACCGATGACCAGACCATGGTCACCCGGCTGGTGGTCGATGCGCACAAACCGACGATCAACTCCTGGTCGGACGTCGACGCGGCGCTGAGCCGGACCGGCGCCCGCTACTCGTGGCAGGTATCGAAGGTCAACGACGGTGACTGCCAGAAAGTCGCCGGCACCAACACCAGCGAATCGCTGCCGCTGGCTTCAATTTTCAAGACCTACGTGCTGTACGCCGTCGAAGACGCGGTGCGGGCCGGCACCATGAGCTGGGGCGATCTGCTCACCATCACCGCCGAGTCGAAAAAGCTCGGTTCCTCGGGCTTCGACGCGTTGCCTCCGGGGTCGCAGATCACGGTGCGCCAAGCGGCCGGCAAGATGATCGCCACCAGCGACAATATGGCCACTGACATGCTCATCGAACGCCTCGGCACCCGGGCGGTGGAGCAGGCCTTGGTGCGAGCCGGTCACCACGACCCGGCCAGCATGACGCCGTTCCCGACGATGCGCGAGCTTTTCGCGGTGGGCTGGGGCAACCCCGACGTGCGCGAGCAGTGGAAGACCGCCGGCCCGGCCGACCGCGCCGTGCTGCTGCGCGAGGCCAACGCCCGGCCGTATCAGCCCGACCCGGAGCGCACCCACTCCCCCGGCTCGGCCTACGGTGCGGAGTGGTACGGCAGCGCCGAGGACATCTGCCGGGTGCACGCCCGGCTACAGCGCGACGCGGTCGGACCGGCGGCACCGGTTCGGGCCATCATGTCCGAGGTGGCGGGCATCGACCTGGACCGCACCGAGTGGCCGTATATCGGGGCCAAGGCCGGAAACCTGCCGGGCGATCTGACCTTCAGCTGGTACGCCGTCGACCGCACCGGACAGCCGTGGGTGGTCAGCTTTCAGCTGAACTGGCCGCGCTATCACAGCCCGAACGCAGGCGGCTGGGTGATGACGATCATCAAGCAGGTGTTCGGGATGCTGCCGCGCTACCGGTGATCGGCCGCGACAGGATCCGACTGTCGCACTCCTCAACGCGGCTCACGCCGCTTGATCGTCGCGCGACTACTCGGTCGTCGTGGCGACAACCGCCAAGTCGGCTTCCACGACTTCCCGCTTGGGCCCTCCGCTGAAGGTGAACTTGGCGTCCTCGCCGGCGCTTTCGCCGTCCCAGTTCTCCACGTCGACGGTGACCAGCTGGCCGGGTCCGACTTCCTCGAAGAGGATCTTCTCCGACAGCACATCCTCGATCTCGCGCTGGATGGTGCGACGCAGCGGCCGAGCACCGAGCACCGGATCGAAGCCCCGCTTGGCCAGCAGCGCCTTGGCCTTGTCGGTGAGCTCCATGTCCATGTCCTTGGCCTTGAGCTGCTTGGACACCCGGCCGACCATCAGGTCGACCATCTGGATGATCTCGTCCTGGGTGAGCTGGTGGAACACGATGATGTCGTCGATGCGGTTGAGGAACTCCGGCCGGAAGTGCTTCTTGAGCTCGTCGTTGACCTTCTGC
>CAYPTG010000408.1:0-2261 GCA_964413455.1 uncultured Mycobacterium sp.
CGAACAGCTTGGCCATCACCCGGTGGGTGATGGTGGCACCGACCTGGCTCTTGATGTCGTCGCCGACGATCGGAACCCCGGCGTCCTCAAACTTCTTGGCCCACACCGGATCGCTGGCGATGAACACCGGCAGCGCGTTGACGAAAGCCACGCCAGCGTCGATGGCGCACTGGGCGTAGAACTTGTCGGCTTCCTCAGAACCCACCGGCAGGTAGGAGACCAGGACGTCGACCTTGTTCTCCTTGAGCACCCGTACCACGTCGACCGGCTTCTCGTCGGAGAGCTCGATGGTGTCGGCGTAGTACTTGCCGATACCGTCCAGGGTCGGGCCGCGCTGCACCACCACGTCGGTGGGCGGCACGTCGGCGATCTTGATGGTGTTGTTCTCCGAGGCGAAGATCGCTTCGGAGAGGTCGAAGCCGACCTTCTTGGCGTCCACGTCGAACGCGGCGACGAACTTGACGTCGCGGACGTGGTACTGACCGAAGGTCACGTGCATGAGGCCGGGGACCGTCGAGTTCGGGTCGGCGTCTTGGTAGTACTGAACGCCCTGAACCAGCGAGGACGCGCAGTTGCCGACGCCGACTATGGCGACGCGCACCTCGTTCGACGCGTTGAGCTCAGTCATGGGCGGTTACTCCTTCTTGTACTTCCGGGGTTTGGGTTACGGCATTTAGCTTTGGACGTGGCCTTGTTCGGCCCGGGTTTGCGCGACTCGCTCGGCCGCGATCAGCTCGTTGAGCCAGGTGACTTCCCGCTCGCTGGACTCCAGGCCCAGCTGATGCAGTTGCCGGGTGTAGCGGTCCAACGAGGTACTGGCCCGGGCGATGGCCTGGCGCAGACCCTCGCGGCGCTCTTCAACCTGACGGCGGCGGCCTTCGAGGATGCGCATCCGGGCTTCGGCCGGGGTCCGGTTGAAGAAAGCCAAGTGAACGCCGAAGCCGTCGTCGGTGTAGTTCTGCGGACCGGTGTCGGCGACCAGCTCGGCGAACCGCTGCCGACCGGTGTCGGTGAGCTGGTAGACCCGGCGCGCGCGTCGCAGCACGGTGCCCTCGGGGGCGGCGTCCTCGGCGATCAGGCCGTCGGCTTGCATGCGGCGCAGCGCCGGATAGAGCGAACCGTAGGAGAAGGCGCGGAACGCGCCGAGCAGCCCGGTCAACCGCTTGCGCAGTTCGTAACCGTGCATCGGGGACTCGAGGAGGAGACCGAGTACGGCCAGCTCCAACATTCCGAGTCACCTCCTGTGCGTCTAATAGGTGATGTCGTAGGTGTTCGCCGTTAGGGCGTCTCGACATCTGCCGCAATAGTATCGGAGCGATATATTCGCCGCCAAACGAGCAGCTCAGTGCTATAGCCGGGATGCTTTTGAGTGCAGTAAAGGCTCAGTTGGGGCGCAGTTAGGGGTAGTTGACGCGTTTGACCGAGCCGTCCGGGCCCAGGTTGATATATCCGCTGCCGTAGTCGCTGGAGACGTAGATGCTGATCTCCACCGCACCCGGTGTGGTCGGGTCGTCGGCCGGATCGACGATCAGATACGTGCTCTTGACCTCGTCGGACTTGATGTTCAGCGTCTCCGGCGCCCCGCGCAGCACCCCGATCACGGCCTGGGGATCGAACTTGGCCAGGTCGACGGCGACGGCATCGCTGCTCTTGGAGCCGGTGGACGGGTCGTCCCAGCCGCCGCGATAGGTGTAGCTCAGCGTGCGGCGCTCGTTTTTGGGGTCGGGGCGCTCGAGCACCGCGTAATCCGGGTAGATCACCAGCCGATAGCCCATGGTGTCGCCGAACTTCTGGCGCATCTGTTCCAGCAGGCCGTTCAGCCCGCCCAGGGACTGCAACTGCTTGGGCGGGGTCAGCACCACCGGGGCCACCCCGTCGGGCTGGGCGCCGGGATCGGGGGCGAGGCTAAACGGTGTGCTGCTGGTGCCGTAGAGACCCCAGCCGATGCCGACCCCGAGTGCGACCAGTGCCGCGGCGCTGGCCAGCCGGATTAACCAGCCCGATCGGCTGCCGATCCGCACCGGCGGTCTCAGGGCCGGGAGCTGTACCGGGGCGTTGGCGGTCTGCAGGTCGCTCACCAGCGATCGGAGTTCACCCAGTGTCCCGGCGTTGGTTGCCGCTTTGACCCGATCACCGTGTTCGGCCATCGACAGCTGGCCCTCGGCCAGGGCGGTGTCCAGAATCTGGCAGGTGTCGGTGCGATCGCTGTCTTTGGCGCGCGTACTCGCGGTCTGACCGTTGGCCACACCGATGATCGTAAG
>CAYPTG010000409.1:0-2248 GCA_964413455.1 uncultured Mycobacterium sp.
ACGGGCCACGACGAGTTCGGTGGCGCCGGGGCGCAGCACGGTTCTCAGCGCGGCGGCCCGCATCACCTCCGCGGCGTGTGCCAGGCCGTCGGTCAGCACCCGCACCACGGTCAGCATCATCTCGGGGTCGATGCCCAGATCCAGGAAACGTTTGATGTGCACCGCGGTGTCACCGTCGGGCCGCATGAACACCGGCGCGTCGGGGTCGTCGACCTGCGGCAGCCCGGCGGCCCGCTGGAACCGGACCAGTTGGTCCACCTCGATGCCGGCCATCTCGCTGATCTGCCGCGCGGACACATAGCTGCCGTCGTCGCCGAGCGCCCGGCGCGCGGTCAGCAGCATCGGTGCCGGTGAGGCCCGGATCTCCTCGACGGTGAAACCCTGTTCGATCAGCCAGGGGATCAGTTCGGCGCGCTCGGCGCGGGCCTCGCCCTCCAGCCCGTCGAGCAGGCCGGAGGCCTCCACGTCGAAGCTCATACTTAGACGCTCATGACACCGGCGGCCGGCGGCCGGCCCACGGCCGCGCCGCTTCGATCTGCGCGCTCAGCGCCAGCAACGTCGCCTCGTCCGAGGGCCGGCCGACCAGCTGCACCGACACCGGCAGGGGTTGGCCGTCCAGGAACCACGGCACGGTGGCCGCCGGCTGCCCGGTGGCGTTGAACACCACGCAGTAGGGCACCCGGGAGGCGATCAGCGCCAGCGTGCTGACCCCGCCGCGGTGCGCGTACTGGCCGATCCGGGACGGGCCGGTGGCGGTGGTCGGGGTGATCAGCACGTCGACGTCGTCGTAAATGGACTGCACCCGCTCGATCAGCTTGGGCTCGGCGGCGTGGATCTTCTCGATCTGCCGATCGGAGATCATCGACCCGATCCGGGCGATGGCGCGGGTGCGCGACTCGAGGCGCTCCGGGTAGGGCAGGTGACGCACCGCGTCGTACACCCCGCGCCACATCCGGGGCAGCACATGGCCGTACATCGCCCACGGCGGATAGTCCGGATCGCGCCAGATGACCTCGTGGCCCAGATCGCGCAGCAACGCTTCGGCCCCATCCAGCGCCCGCTGCTGCGGACGGCCGACCCGGGCGATCATGGTCGGCGGGAACTTAGTGCTCAACGCGATGCGCAGCCGCCCGGGCTTGCGGGCGGCCGCTTTGACAAAGCCGCCACGCGGCGCCTTCTGGGCGCCTTTCTGGGCGTTGGTGACGTCGAGGAACAGCGCGGCGTCTTCCACGGTGCGGGCCATCGGACCGTTGACACTCAGCCCGTTCCACGGGCAGCCCCACGGACCGTCGGCCTCGGCGATCGGCACCCGACCGCGCTGCGGCTTGAGGCCGTAGAGCCCGCACCAGCTGGACGGGATGCGGATCGACCCGGCGCCGTCGGAGCCCAGCGCGATCGGCGCCAGCCCGGCGGCCACCGCCGAACCACTGCCGCCGCTGCTGCCGCCGGGAGTGCAACTGGTGTCCCACGGGTTGTGGGTGGCCCCGAAGCTGACCGTCTCGGTGAACGACCACAGCATCATCTCCGGCACCGTGGTCTTGCCCAAGATGACCGCGCCGGCCGCGCGCAGTCGGCGCACCACCTCGGAGTCGGCGGTGGCCGGCAGGTCATAGGCGCTGCTGCCGAAGCAGGTGTACTCACCGGCCACATCGCTGTCGTCCTTGATCGCGATCGGCACCCCGAGCAGCGGCAGCCGTTCCCCGGCATCCAGCCGGGCTTGGGCCTCGGCGGCGTCCCGGCGGGCATTCTCAGCCGTCACGATCCGGTAGCTACGCAGCTCCTGGTCCAGCCGGGCGATGCGTTCCAGGTACAGCTCGACCAGCGCCGGGGAGGTGACGGTGCCGGCCGCGAGCATGCGCGCCTGTTCGGCGGCGCCGGAAAATGCTAGGTCGGTCGCGTCCACCCGCCCAGGGTAGCGGCTGGCCGACGCGGCCAAACCCGTTACGACGCAACACCGGTTAGGGTGCACCGATGGCGTGTGTGTTCTGCGAGATCGTCGCCGGAGACGCTCCCGCGATCCGGATCTACGAGGACGACGAGCTGTTGGCGATCCTGGACATCCGGCCGTTCACCCGGGGGCACACGCTGGTGATTCCCAAGCTGCATAGCGTCGACCTGACCGACACCCCGCCGGAGACGGTGGCCGCGATGATGGTGGTGGGGCAGCGGATCGCCCGGGCGGCGCGCGCCTCGGGGTTGGGTGCGACGGGGACCAACGTGGCGATCAATGACGGCCGCTCGGCGTTCC
>CAYPTG010000410.1:0-2236 GCA_964413455.1 uncultured Mycobacterium sp.
TAGAACGCGACTTCGACTGCCAGACTCCACATTTGGGTCAGGCCCTGGTGCAGATGGGAGAACATGTAGTTGTCGGTGTAGATCTGGGTCAGCGTCAGGTTGCGCAGCAGCCCGTACCAGGAGTGGCCGGGATTGGGGCCACCGTCGCGGAAATGGTAGAGCGCGAACGCGGCCAGCACCGTCACCACGTAGGCCGGCATGATGCGCCGCACCCGATGCCAGGCGTAGCGGGCCACCGACGGCCCCTTGCTCCCGGCGACCGCCGCGCGCACCCACGGACCGAACAGCAGGTAGCCGGAGAGCACGAAGAAGATCGGCACCCCGATCTCCATCCGGGAGTACAGCAGCCCGAGGTAGCCGTGGGTGTACTTGCCGGTGGTGTAGGCGGCGTGGGTGGCGACCACCAGCATCGCCGCCAAAGCACGCACCCCGGTCAGCGACGGCACCCGATCGACGGTGGAGACCGCCTCCAGGCCGCCCTGGTCGAGCTCGTCGGCCCCGCCGGCTCCGTCGAATTGGCCGGCTCCGTCAGCACCGCCGGCCCGACCGGCGGTGGTCATCGGGTGGTGCGCCGCGGCTTACCTCCGGACGGGCCTCCAGACTGGCGAGGAGGGCCGGAACGTCCGTGGTCGGGTTCCAGGTTGATCAGCACACCCGAAATGCGGGTGTTGGCAAGCTTTTTCAGGGTTTCCTTGGACAGCTTGGCCGGCAGTTCGACCAGCGAGAAGTCACCTTTGATGGTGATGTGGCCGAAGTCGCTGCGGTGCAGGCCGCCCTCGTTGGCGATGGCGCCAACGATCGAACCCGGCCCGACCTTGTGTCGCTTGCCCACCGCGATACGGTAGGTGGCCAGGTCGTCGCGGGTCTTGCGGGGACGACGCTCACGGTCGTCGCGGTCGGGGCTGTCAGAGTCCCGGCGTTCCCGGCGCTTCTCCGGCGGCGGTTCGGTCATCAAAAACTCTGCGCCGTCGCGCGACTGAAGCGCGAGAGCCGCGGCGATATCGGCGAGCGGCACGTCGTTGTCGCGCTCGTAGTCCTCGATCAGGCGGCGGAACATGTCGAACCCCGGCGCGTTGAGCGCCTCGGTGATCGAATCGCGGAACTTGGCGACCCGCTGCGCGTTGACGTCCTCCACGCTGGGCAGCGTGTCCTCGACCAGCTTCTGCCGGGTGACCCGCTCGATCGAGTTGAGCAGGTGGCGTTCCCGCGGCGTCACGAAAAGCAATGCCGTGCCCGACCGTCCGGCACGCCCGGTGCGGCCGATCCGGTGCACATAGGACTCCGGGTCGTGCGGGATGTCGTAATTCAGCACATGCGAGATGCGTTCGACGTCCAGCCCGCGCGCCGCGACGTCGGTGGCCACCAGGATGTCGATCGATCCGTCCTTGAGCGCGTTGATCGTTCGCTCGCGGACCGCCTGCGGGATATCGCCGTTGATGGCGGCGGCCGAAAACCCCCGTGCCCGTAGCTTTTCGGCGACCTCCTCGGTGGCCTGCTTGGTGCGAACGAACACGATCATCGCCTCGCCCTGCTCGACCTCCAGCAGTCGGGTGAGCGCGTCCATCTTGCGGGGCCCGGCGACCTGGATGTAGCGCTGGGTGATGTTCTCGGCGGTCTGCGTCTTCGCCTTGACCATCACTTCGACCGGGTCGTGCAGATACTTGGCGGTGATTTTCTTGATCGCCGGCGGCATGGTGGCGGAGAACAGCGCGACCTGCTTGTACTCCGGGGTATCGGCCAGGATCCGCTCGACGTCCTCGGCGAACCCCATCTGCAGCATCTCGTCGGCCTCGTCGAGGACCAAATAGTCCAGGTGCGAGAGGTCGAGGCTGCCTTTCTCCAGGTGGTCGATGACGCGTCCCGGCGTCCCGACGACGACCTGCGCACCTCTCTTCAGCCCGGCCAGCTGGGGGACATAGGAGGAACCGCCGTAAATCGGCAGCACGTTGATCTTGCGGTGCGCGCCGTAGCGGCTGAACGCCTCGGCGACCTGCAACGCCAACTCGCGCGTCGGGGCGAGGACCAATGCCTGGGTGTTGCGGCTGTCCGGATCGATCTTCGACAGGATCGGGATCGCGAACGCGGCGGTCTTACCGGTGCCGGTCTGTGCCAGCCCGACGACGTCGGAGCCCGCCATCAGCGCCGGGATGGTGGCCGCCTGGATGGCCGAGGGCGACTCGTAACCGACATCGGAGACCGCCTGCAGGACGGCGGGATGAATGTCCAGTTCGGCGAA
>CAYPTG010000411.1:0-2222 GCA_964413455.1 uncultured Mycobacterium sp.
AGCCGGTCAGCCCGCGCCGCGCCGCGGCGGCCGGGCTGCTGGCCGCGGTGGGGTTCGAGGTGTTCAAGCTGGTGGCGTCGCTCTATTTGCGAACGGTGATGCACGGCCCGGCGGGTGTCACCTTCGGCCCGGTATTCGGCCTGATGGTGTTCGCCTACACCACCGCCCGGCTGGTGCTGTATGCGACGGCCTGGGCGGCGACCACCCCCGCCGCGCCCGCCGACGATACGGTCAGTGCACCTGCACCCGCTGATTCAGCGATCGGGCCGCCAGAATCAAGCTGAAAATGATCACGGTGCCCACCACGGCGACACCCACCCGCACCGGCAGCGCGTCTGCGGCCAGCATCGCGCCGGCCGGTGCGCCGTCCGGTTTGGCCGGCAGCAATGACGGATCCGGCTCGATCAGGGTGCCGATCTTGGTGTCCGGCTTGGTGGCGAACCCGTAGTCCAGCAGGCGCGCTGACTGCTCCCACGGAGCGATCGGCTCCCGGGTACCGCGCAGCAGCACTGCGGTCAGCCGCCGGCCGTCGCGGTTGGCCGCACCGACGAAGGTCTGCCGGGCGTCGTCGGTGAAACCGGTCTTGCCGCCCAGGGCACCCGGATAGTTCAGCAGCAGCTTGTTGTCGTTCTCCAGGTCGTAGGCCGGATGATCGGAGTCCTCACCGGGTTTGGCCGGATGCCCCGGAAACCGGTAGCTGCGGGTGGCGACGATATCGGTGAACACCGGGTTGTCGTAGGCGTAGCGGAAGAACAACCCCATGTCGTAGGCCGAGGTGCTCATCCCGGGTCCGTCCAGGCCCGACGGTGTGGCCACCCGGGTGTCCCGGGCGCCGAGCTTGGCGGCCAGCGTGTTCATCTTCGCCAGCGTGACGTCCATGCCGCCCAGTGCCATGGCCAGCGCGTGCGCGGCGTCGTTGCCGGAATGCATCAGCAGACCGTGCAGCAGGTCGTTGACGGTGTAGTGCCCGCCCACGTCGACACCGACCTTGGTGCCCTCGGCGTCGGCGTCGGCCTGGGTGCCTTCAACGACCTGGTCCAGCGCCAGCTCGTTGATCGCCAGCATCGCCAGCAGCACCTTGATGGTGCTGGCGGGGCGGTGCCGGCCGTGCGGGTCGCGAGCCGCGATCACCGCACCGGAGTCCAGGTCGGCGACCAGCCAGGCCTCGGCCGACACATCGGTGGGTAGCGGGGGAGTGTCGGCGGCCACGATCACCCCGCAACCGGCCAGCGCGTCGCCGCCGACCGGGGTGGCCGGCACGGCCAGCGGCTGCGGCGGGTCGCCGGCGGTCGGCACCTCCGAGGAGTCCACCGCCGGCGGGGTGGACACCCGGTACGGGCAGCTGTTGGGGTCCGGCGCGGTCTCCGGTTCGGCCGACGCGAGTGCGGGGGCGCCGGCCAGACACAGCGCCGCCGCCAGTGCGGCGGCCCGGGAGGCGAGTCGTGAGGTCCCCATTCGTCGCAGATTAGGCGATGGAGGCCCGGAATCCGGTTACTTAGGTGCGTGTCTGCAGCTGATCCCAAGCCCGGACCAGCACCCCGCGCAAGATCTGCTCGATCTCGTCGAACACCGCCTGATCGCTGATCAGCGGCGGCGCCAACTGGATCACCGAGTCGCCGCGGTCATCGGCGCGGCAGTACAACCCGGACTCGAACAGCTCGACGGACAGGAAGCTGCGCAGCAGCCACTCGCTGAGCTCGTCGTCGAGGGTGGCTTTGGTGGCCTTGTCCTTGACCAGTTCGATGCCGTAGAAGAAACCCTCACCGCGCACATCGCCGACGATCGGCAGGTCCAGCAGCCGCTCCAGGGTGGCGCGGAAGGCCGGCGCGGTGTTGTGCACGTGGTCGTTGATGCCTTCCTTCTCGAAGATGTCGAGGTTGGCCAGTGCGACGGCCGCCGACACCGGGTGCCCGCCGAAGGTGTAGCCGTGCGCGAAGGTGGTGGTTCCGTCGTCGAACGGTTCGAACAGCCGGTCGGAGGCGATCATCGCGCCGATCGGTGCGTAGCCCGAGCTCATCCCCTTGGCGCAGGTGATGATGTCCGGAACGTAGTTGAAGTCGTCGCAGGCGAACATCGCACCGATCCGGCCGAAGGCGCAGATGGTTTCGTCGGACACCAGCAGCACGTCGTACTCGTCACAGATCTCGCGGACCCGCTCGAAATATCCCGGCGGCGGGGGGAAGCAGCCACCGGCGTTCTGCACCGGTTCCAGGAACACCGCG
>CAYPTG010000412.1:0-2207 GCA_964413455.1 uncultured Mycobacterium sp.
TGACACCCAACTCGACACCCCCAACTCGACAAAATGGTCGCATCCACTCGCACAACCTCGCCCATTTGTCGGTTTGGGCGTTAGGGCGGGGGCGGTTTGGGCGTTAGGGCAGGGGCGGCTGGGTTTGGGTGGCGACGGCCAGTGCCCGGAAATCGTCGGGGCTGCCGGCGCCGGTGATGGCCAGCTGCGCCGGGCCCTTGGGGCTGTCCAGCCGGGTGGTCCACACCGGCTCGGTGCCCTCACCGCCCTGGTAGACCACCCAGGCGACGCCGTCGACGTCCTGGGCGCCGCTGGGGTAGACGTCGGGCTGGATGGACCCGACCAGTGAGGTCTCATCGGCGTTGCTCTGGGTGAGGCTGACGTACATCTTCGACGGCGCGATGTAGCCGACCCGGCTGGCCAGTGCGCGCTGCTTATCGCCGGTGCGGGCGTCGGTGCGGCCGGCTTCGATGCCGACGCGGGTGCCGGAGTTCGCGTGCCAGTCGGCCGGCAGCGCGGGCAGCCGGACCGGGAAGGGTAGCGCGGCGGCGTCGGCCCGCAGGGCGGCCGGGACGTCGAAACTGGGCGCCGGACCGTCGGACGGGCCGCCGGGGCGAAACGAGCACATGCCGACCAGGCCGGCCAGCGCGATGCACACCAGCACCAGTGGCGCCAGCGACCAGAACATGTCCCGGCCGTCCTGCAGCACCCGCGGCTTGGCTGGGCGGGGACCGGGCATCGGCTCAGCGGGGTCCGTCATACGGCGCTGCTCCTCCTCGTCGCTGCGCTCCGCATCGTCGTCAGCGCGCACGTCCATCAGTATCCCAGGTCTGGTCCTGCGGTCCGGTTCTGGGACAATCACGCCATGCCCGACTCAGATAGTCCGACTCCTCCTCAGGACTCCGTCCCGCATCGTCGTCGCGCGAGCGACCGCCGGCGCGAAGCCCCCGACCGCAACCTGGCCCTGGAGTTGGTGCGGGTCACCGAGGCCGGCGCGATGGCTGCCGGGCGCTGGGTGGGCCGCGGTGACAAGGAGGGCGGTGACGGCGCGGCCGTCGACGCGATGCGCCAACTGGTCAACTCGGTGTCCATGCGCGGGGTGGTGGTGATCGGCGAGGGCGAGAAGGACAACGCCCCGATGCTCTACAACGGCGAAGAGGTCGGCAACGGCGACGGCCCGGACTGCGACTTCGCCGTCGACCCGATCGACGGCACCACGCTGATGGCCAAGGGCATGCCCAACGCCATCTCGGTGCTGGCCGTGGCCGAGCGCGGCGCAATGTTCGACCCGTCGGCGGTGTTCTACATGAACAAGATCGCCGCCGGACCCGACGTCGGCCACCTCCTGGACATCACCGCGCCGATCGCCGCCAACATCCAGCGGATCGCCAAAAGCCGCGGCGCCTCGGTATCCGACATCACCGTCTGCATCCTGGACCGGCCCCGGCACGAACAGCTGATGGCCGAGGTCCGCGGCGCGGGCGCCCGCATCCGGCTGATCTCCGACGGCGACGTGGCCGGGGCCATCGCGGCCTGCCGGCCGGAGTCCGGCACCGACCTGCTGGTCGGTATCGGCGGCACCCCGGAAGGCATCATCACCGCCGCCGCGATCCGCTGTATGGGCGGCGAAATCCAGGCCACCCTGGCGCCCAAGGACGACGAGGAACGCCAGAAGGCCATCGACCGCGGCCACGACCTGGACCGGGTGCTGAACACTGAGGATCTGGTGTCCGGGGAGAACGTCTTCTTCTGCGCCACCGGCGTCACCGACGGCGACCTGCTCAAAGGGGTGCGGTTCTTCGGCGGCGGCTGCACCACCCATTCCATCGTGATGCGCTCGAAGTCCGGGACGGTTCGGATGATCGACGCCTACCACCGGTTGTCCAAGCTCAACGAATACTCGGCGGTGGACTTCACCGGAGACGTCGACGCCGCCTATCCCCTGCCCTGAAACCATTCCGAACCAACGGCCCATCCGAACTGACGAAGACGAGGAATCCAGATGAGCACCGACGGCGAGTACCGGATCGAACACGACACCATGGGCGAAGTCCGGGTGCCGATCAATGCTCTGTGGCGGGCGCAGACCCAACGGGCCGTGGAGAACTTCCCGATCTCGTTCCGCGGCCTGGAACGCACCCAGATCCGGGCGCTGGGCCTGCTGAAAGCGGCCTGCGCGCAGGTGAACAAGGATCTGGGCAAGCTGCCGGCCGAGAAGGCCGAGGCCA
>CAYPTG010000413.1:0-2196 GCA_964413455.1 uncultured Mycobacterium sp.
CCGGCGGTGTAGACCGCCGGATGTTCCAGCAGCAGCAAGGTGTCCGGGCCACCGGTGACCCGGGCGTCGGCGATCTCGCGCTGCAGCTCCCACGCGGCCTGGTAGTCGAGCAGCCCGAGGTGGCGAACCTGCACGGGGTCACTGCCCGACCGGATGGACTGGCGCACGGTCATCGGCCGTCCCCGGTGGCGTACTCGAGCGCTTCGCCAATGGTGTTGTGGTGGAAGGTAAATCCGGCGCGTTCCAGGGCGGCGGGGATGGCCCGTTGGCCGCCGAGCAGACCTTCCCCGGCGAACTCGCCGAGCAGTGCACGCAGCGCGAAACCGGGGGCCCGCCACGGTGCGGGGCGTCTGAGTATCCGGGCCAGTGCAGCGGTGAACTCGGCGTTGGTCACCGGAGCGGGCCCGGCCAGGTTCACCGGCCCGGACAGCGGCTGCTCGATCGTGAACAGCAGCGCCCGGATCTCGTCCTGCAGGCTGATCCACGGCATGTACTGGTGTCCGCCGGCCAGCTGCCCGCCCAGGCCGTAGCGGAACAGCGGTCTCAGCCGGCCCAGTAGCCCGCCGCGGGGGGAGAGCACCAGCCCGGTGCGGGCGTGTACCACCCGGACCCCGGCGTCGTCGGCGGCGGTGGTGGCCGACTCCCAGTCCGCGCACAGCTGAGCCAGGAAACCCGAACCGGCAGGGGCGGATTCGTCGGCGATCCGGCTCCCGGTGTCGCCGTAATAGCCCACCGCGCTGGCATTGATCAGCACCGGAACCCCGGCGTCGGCCACCGCTCCGGCGATCACCTCGGTGGGGTCGATGCGGCTGTCGCGCAGCACCTGTTTGTAGGCACCCGACCAGCGATGCTCGCCGATACCGGCGCCGCACAGGTTGACCACGGCGTCGACACCGTCCAGGCCGGCCGGGTCGATGTCACCGCTGTCCGGGTTCCACCGGGTCTCGTCGCGGTGCGCGGCGGCTCGGCGCACGATCCGCACCACCCGGTGGTTGGCCGCACGGAGCGCGTCGACCAGCGCCGACCCGATCAGCCCGGATGAACCGGCGATGGCGACGGTTTTGCTGCCCGGCTGTTCGCCCACCTCAGAGCCCGAGTTCGGCCTCGAATGCGCCTTCCTCCAGCCGCCGCTTGATCGTGCTGAGGAACCGGCCCGCATCGGCGCCGTCGATCAGCCGGTGGTCGTAGGTCATCGGCAGGTAGCAGATCGAGCGCACGCCGATCGACTCGTTGCCCGACTCGTCGACGATCACCCGGGGCCGCTTGACGATCGCGCCGGTGCCCAGCATCGCGGCCTGCGGCGGCACCAGGATCGGGGTGTCGAACAGTGCGCCCTGGCTGCCGATATTGGTGATGGTGAAGGTACCGCCGGACAGTTCGTCGGGCTTGAGGTTGCCGGAGCGGGCGCGGGCGGCGATGTCGTTGATCGCCCGCGCCAGGCCGGCCAGCGACAGGTCGCCGGCGTTGTGCACTACCGGTGAGAGCAGGCCCTGATCTGTGTCCACCGCGAAGCCGAGATGTTCGGCGTCGTAGTAGGTGATCTCGCCGGACTCCTCGTTGTAGCTGGCGTTGACGTTGGGGTGCGCCTTGAGCGCTTCGACGACAGCACGCGCAAAGAACGGCAGATAGGTCAGGTTCACCCCCTCGCGTTCGGCGAACTCCTTCTTGGCCCGCGCCCGCAGCGCGACGATCTTGGTCATGTCGACCTCGTGGGTCTGGGTCAGCTGGGCGCTGGCCTGCAACGACTCGCGGGTCTTGCGGGCGGTGATCTGCCGAATCCGGTTGGCTTTCTGGGTGGTGCCGCGCAGGTGGGCCAGCGGGGATGGTGCGGCCGCTGCGGCCGGGGCCGAGGGCGACGGGGCCGGGGCGGCGGGTGCTGCCGGTGCCGGTGCCGACGGCGCCTTCTTGCTTTCGGCGGCGGCCAGCACGTCCTGTTTGCGGATCCGGCCGCCGACGCCGGTGCCCTTGACGGTAGCTAGGTCAATCCCGTTCTCCGAGGCGAGCTTTCGCACCAGCGGGGTGACGTAGGGTGCGCCGTCGCCGCCGGCGGCGGGTGCCGGAGCTGCGGCAGGTACCGGCGCGGGTGCAGGGGCCGGGGCGGGCGCCGGGGCCGGGGCGGGCGCGGGTGCCGGGGCCGGTGCAGGAGCCGGGGCTGCTGCAGGCGCCGGAGCAGGTGCCGGCGCGAGTGCAGGCGCG
>CAYPTG010000414.1:0-2189 GCA_964413455.1 uncultured Mycobacterium sp.
GCTGCAATCGCTGGGCGTCGGCGACGGTCCTCGGGCCCTGCTCGTCCACGGGTCTGCCCGCGGCCTGATGCTGGAAAACGACTCGGGCGGCTCGGCCACCATCGAGGTGGACGACGGCGCCACCACGATATTTGCCGAAACCAGGTCGCTGGTCGATTACGATGTCAGCGACATCTGGTCCTACTGTTTCGTCGATCCGACCTATCGCACCAATGTGGTCTTTCCCAGCGTCCCCATCTTTTCCGGAATGATCCTGCGGATCACCATCACCGCCACCGGCGGCACCGCGGCGCTGGGCAAGGCGGTGATCGGCAGGGTATTCAACCTGGGCCGCACCGGGTTCGGCTCGGGGCCGCGGGTCGAGGACTATTCCTCGATCACCATCGACCCGACCTTCGGCGACGTCAATGTCGTGCTGCGCGACTATGCCAAGGGCGCCGAATTCGTGGTCTGGATGAACCCCGAGGCCTGCGACACGATCCTGCGGCTTTTCACCACGTACCGCGGCCGGATCGTCGCCGCCTTTCCCGGCGCGGACATGGAGCGCTACGGCCTGACCACCGTCGGGTACTGGACCACTTTCGCGCCCGGGCTCGAGCAGTCCGGCCTGGTGCCCGTCACCATGGAAATCAAGGGGATCACCTGATGACATCGCTTACCACCTTGCCAACCCCGGGCGTGCGGGGTCAGGCCCCCGAAACGTTCATCACGAACCAGGACGCATTCCAGGCGGCGCTTCCGACGCTGGTCACCGAGATCAACAACATCGTCATCCCGGGGGCGGCCAGCCTGGGGGCATCGTCCATCGTCGGCAATCTGGCGACCGGAGATGATCTGGACGCTGCCGTGACCATGGGATGGTTCGACATCGGGTCATCGACCACCAACAAGCCGTCCGGGTTCGGGACAGGGGTCTGCCGGGTGGAAGTGCGGGGGACAGGGCGCGTTGTGCAGACGGCCCTGCAGGTTGCCGGCGCGGCCATCATCAAGAAGTGGACCAGGGTCAGCTATGGCGCCTCGTCGCCGTACTCATGGGGCTCCTGGCTGGAGGACTACAACCAGGGCTCGGTCATCGGCACCGTCAGCCAGACCGGCGGGGTGCCGACCGGCAAGCTGATCGAGAAGGGCAGCAGCGCCAACGGCTACTACCGCCGCTTCGCCTGCGGCTTCCTGGAATGCTGGATCACCAAGGCCGCTTCGGCCGGCGCTGCGGTGACCTGGACTTTCCCGTCGGTGTTCCTGGAGGCGCCGGTGGTCACGGGGAATGCCGAGGCGACGGTCAGTTCGGTCGTGACGCTGGACACCGCGCCGACGACCACGGCCGTCACGTACTCGGCCAGAAACGCGAGCAACGCCCGCCGCGCCGACACCTGCTACATGCGCGCCACCGGGCGCTGGTCCGACCTGACATAAGGAGCGCCCCATGGAAATCACCCTGTCCCCGCAGCGCCGCGATGACACGCTGACCCTGTCGCGCGCGGGCGACGTGCTGACCGTCAACGGCGAGGATCTGGATTTCTCCGCCTTGGGCGAAGGCGACATTCTGCCCGCCTCGGCCACCGGCTGCGACTGGCTGATCGGCGACATCACCCGCACCGGCGGCGAACTGGTCCTGACGATGATCCTGCCGCACGGTGCCGACGCGCCCGCGGCCACCATGTTCCCGGACCCGATCATCGTGACCGGCGACGGCCCGGTGACACTGCCGGCCTATGCAGCGGAGGAAGCGTGATGGCGATCGACTGGAACCAGAAGCAGACGGCATCCGACAAGGCAGCGGCGGACCTGGCCGCGACACGGGCGGCGATGGTGGTCACCCGGTTCCAGGCCAAGGCGGCGCTGGCCGCGGCCGGGCTGCTGCCCTCGGTCGAAGCCGCGGTGGCGGCGGGCAGCGAGTTCGTCCAGATCGCCTGGGCCGATGCGCTGGAATTCCGCCGCACCAGCCCGACCATCCTGGCCCTGGCCGGCGCCCTGGGCCTGAGCGATGCGCAGGTGGACGATCTGTTCGCGGCGGCCGCGCTGATCGAGGCATGAGCGGCATGTTCCTCGCCCTGCTGCAGACGGTGGACCGCGAGGGCAGGTTTGGCGAGTGGATTACCTCCAGCGCCCTGCTGATCATCGCCGCCACTCTGGCATTGCCCGGCGACAGCCTGCGCTATGCCTCGTTCTGGGGGGTGCGGGAATACGGT
>CAYPTG010000415.1:0-2188 GCA_964413455.1 uncultured Mycobacterium sp.
GCAGGTGAACTCGTATTCGCCGGGCTGGTCGGGCATGAACTCGACCGGCACCACTTGGCCAGGGGGAAGGGCGGCGGACTTGCCGAAGTCGGCCAGAACGACCTGCTCTGAGCAGGCCGCGGTCTCTTCGCGCCGGAACAGCAGGCGCACCGGCCGGCCGGAGGCCACGCGGATGGTGTCGGGCGTGTAGCCACCCTTGACCAGGATCATCTGTTCCTGGTAGCCGTCGCTGACGACGGACGCCTTGACGCCGGGGCTCCGCTTGAGCCAGAAGAACCAGGCGATGAAGCCGATGACGGCCAGGCCGCCGATGGCTACCAAGATCTGATCGGGCGTCATGCCGCCACCTCCTGAAGCTTGAAGCGCTTGAGCCGATTGGCATTGCTGATGACCGTCACCGAGCTGAAGCTCATGGCCAGCGCGGCCAGGATCGGGCTCAGCAGGAGCCCGATGAACGGATACAGGATGCCGAGCGCCACCGGCAGCCCCAGGCTGTTGTAGGCGAAGGCGCCGAACAGGTTCTGGTAGACGTTGCGCATGGTGGCGCGGCTGATGGCGATGGCCGACACCACCCCGCGCAGGCTGCCACTGATGAGGGTGATGTCGGAGGCCTCGATCGCGACGTCGGTGCCGGTGCCGATGGCGAAGCCGACATCGGCCTGGGCCAGTGCTGGGGCATCGTTGATGCCGTCGCCGACCATGGCCACCAGCCGGCCGCGTTCCCGCAGTTGTTCGATGACGTCGACTTTGCCTTCGGGTAGCACCTCGGCGATGACGTCGTCGATGCCGACCTGGGCGGCCACCTCGGCGGCCGCGGTGGGGTTGTCGCCGGTGAGCAGCATGGTGCGCAGGCCACGCTGGTGCAGTGCGGCGACGGCGTCGGCGGCGCTGTCCTTGACAGCGTCGGCCACCGCGATCGCACCGCACACCGCGTCGTCCACCGCCACCAGCACGACGGTCTGGCCGCCGGACTCGGCGTCCCGGCGCGCCAAGTCGACCGATTCCGGAACCACCCGGTCGCCGGAAACCCATTGCGGGCGGCCCACTTCCACGCGGCGGTCTCCCACCGTCCCGCAGACACCGCGGCCCGGGACGGCCCGGAAGTCCCCGACCGGAGCAGGCCGCTCGGCGGCCGCCAGGATCGCGGTGCCGACGGCGTGCTCGGAGCCGGATTCCACCGCGGCGGCCAGGGCCAGCACCTGGTCGGGCTGCCAGCCGTCGGCGGCGGCCACCGAAGTCACCGCGAGGTGGCCGGTGGTGAGAGTGCCGGTCTTGTCGAACACCACGGTGTCGACATTGCGGATGGCTTCCAGCGCCCGGTGGCCCTTGAGGAAGATGCCCAACTGAGCGCCGCGCCCGGAGGACACCATCATGGCGGTGGGGGTGGCCAGCCCCAGGGCGCAGGGGCAGGCGATGACCAGGACCGCCAGCGCGGCGGAGAAGGCCCGGTCGGTGCCGCCGCCGGCCAGCAGCCAGCCGCCGGCGGTCAGCGCCGCGATCACGAACACCGCCGGGACGAAGACTCCGGCGATCCGGTCGGCCAGCCGCTGGGCGTCGGCCTTGTGTGCCTGGGCTTCTTCGACGAGGCGCACCATGCCGGCGAAGTGGGTGTCGGCGCCGACGGCGGCGGCCTCCACGATGAGGCGCCCGTCGAGCACCACGGTCCCGCCGATGACCCGTGACCCGGCGGCCACCCGCACCGGTTTCGACTCCCCGGTCATCGCGCTCATGTCGACGGCGGCGCTGCCCTGCTCGACAAGCCCGTCGGCGGCGATGGTCTCCCCCGGCCGGACCACGAACCGCTGCTGCTCCTTGAGTTGTTCTGCGGGAATGACCATTTCGGTTCCATCGCCGAGCAGCACCGCGACGTTCTTGGCGCTCAATGCCGCCAACGCCCGCAGCGCGCTTCCGGCCTTGGACTTGGCGCGGGCCTCGAAATACCGGCCGGCCAGCACGAACACCGTCACACCCGCGGCGACTTCCAGGTAGATGGCGTCGCTGCTCATCAGCGCCTGCCACAGACCGGTGCTCTGCTGCTCCCGGTGCCCGGCAAAGACCGTGTACAGCGACCACAGCGTCGCGGCGGTAATACCAACGGAGATCAGGGTTTCCATCGACGCTACGCCGTGCCGGGCGTTGCGCAGCGCCACCCGGTGCAGCGGCCACGCAGCCCAGGTGACGATCGGCA
>CAYPTG010000416.1:0-2186 GCA_964413455.1 uncultured Mycobacterium sp.
AGCCCAACTCCAGTGCCTGCCGGGCCGCGTCCTGGGCGATCGCCGCGGAGTCCGGTTGCAACCCGTGGTCGACGATCAGTGCGGTCGTCGGGCGCAGCGTGGCGGCAGCGGCGCTAAGCGCCAGCGAGTCGGGGCCGCCGGAGAGCGCCACACACCACGGTTGCGGGTCGGGCAGCCAGATGGCGGCGAAGCCGGCCACCACGTTGCGCAGCGCGGCTAAAGCACTCGACGGATCCACCGCTGCGGATTTTCGATCTCGTTGGGCAGCGGCAGAGTGTCCGGGCCGGTCCAGATCGCGTTGAACTGCTGCATCCCGACGCGGTCCACCACATGGTCGACGAAGGCCCGGCCGCGGGTGTACTGGGCCAGTTTGGCGTCCACCCCCAGCAGCGCTCGCAGCAGGCGCTGCAGCGGCGGATGCTTACGCTGCCGGCGGTCGTCGAAGCGGCTGCGGATCAGGTGCACCGACGGCACGATCGCCGGGCCGACCGCGTCCATCACGTAGTCGGCGTGGCCTTCAAGCAGGGTGCCCAGCACCAGCAGCCGGTCCAGGGCAGCGCGCTGCGGCTCGGACTGCACGGCACGCAGCAATCCGAGGATGCCAGCGTTGTGCGGGTCGGTTCCGGCGCCCCGGCGACGGTCCTTGACGAACTGGGCGAGCCGGCCGGCCACCTGGCGGACGTCCTCGCCGCGGTCGGTGGTCAGCACGCCGAGCGCATCCGACATGTGTTGCGCCAGCCAGGGATTGGCGGTGAACTGCACCCGGTGGGTGACCTCGTGCAGGCAGACCCACAGCCGGAAGTCCTGGGGATTCAGCCGGAGTTGGCGTTCGACGGCGATGACGTTGGGGTAGACCAGCAGCAGCTCGCCGTCCCGGCCCGGCTGACCTCCGGCGAACGGGTCGTACTGACCCAGAATTCCGGACGATACGAAAGCCAGCACCGCTCCGGTCTGAGCGCCGGCGATGCGGCCGGTGATGGACTTGTCCGGGGTTTCGGTACCGCCGGTCATCACCCGCATGGAGTCCGACGCGGCGCGTATCCATTCCTTGCGGTCCACGATCCGGGCGTCCGGCGCCGGTTCGTCGCTGCCCAGCCCGGTGACGTCACGCACTGGTGCTTCGGCCGCCTTGGACGCGGCGCTGAGGTCGTCGATGGCCTGCCGACGGGTGTAGTCGCTAGCCGGTGGGGCCGGCCGGACCAGCCGGGCGCCGACGTCTCCCGCGAACTGCCAGTCGACGGCGCGGCCGACGGTCAGTTGCGTGGAGTTCATGCGCGGTGCGGGTGGAAGCCGGACCGGCTCATGAGCCACACCCGAGGAGCCTCGGCGGATCGGGTCATGAGCCACACCCGCAGGTGCGCAGCTTGGCGGCCAGTTCGTCGATGGCGGTCCGCCCCTCGTCACCGGCGTTGTTGGAGATGAACGTGAACGTCAGCACCCGGCCCTTGATATCGGTCACGATTCCGGCCAGCGCATTGGTCTTGGTGAGCGAACCGGTCTTGGCCCGCAACCAGCCGGCCGGAGACTTCTTGGCGTCCAGATCGAAGAACCGGTTCGACAGGGTGCCGCTGCCGCCGGCTACCGGGAGCATGTCCAGCATCGGACGTAGCTCCGGGTGATCCGGGCCGGCTGCGGCGTTGACCACCTCGTCGAGGGTCTTGGCGGTCAGCAGGTCGGCGATCGACAGCCCACTGGCGTCCATCAGCGACGCGCCGGTCATGTCGATCCCGATCGAAGAAAGCTTGCTGACCACGGCGTCGACGGTTCCTGCGAAGCTCGACGGATGGCCGGTGGCCCTGGCCACCTCACGACCGATGGTCTCGGCCATCACGTTGTCCGATGCGAGCATCATCTGAGTCAGCCGCTCGATCAGCGGGGCGGATTGCACCGACGCCAGCTGCCGGCCCTGCGCGGGCCCCGGCGCGAAGGTCACTTTGGCCGGGTCCACGCCGAGTGCTGTGGCCAGCGCCCGGCCGGCGTCCAGCGCCGGGGTCGGCGAGCGTCGCGACTCCAAGGTGGTGGGCTGGATGCGTCCGGCGTCGAGCATCACCGATTGGATGGGCGAGATGTCACCACCGCCGATGTCCTCGGCGTCCCAGCCCGGTGCCATGTCCGGCCCGGTGAACAGCGAGGTGTCCACCTGGATCGCCGTCGCCTTGACGCCACTCTTACGCACCTGGTCGGCC
>CAYPTG010000417.1:0-2172 GCA_964413455.1 uncultured Mycobacterium sp.
ACGGTGCGCTCGTCGAGAGTGGGGTCGAGGATGACCATGATTTCGTATGGACGCATGGGAACCTCATCACCTCCTATGGTCGTGTACGGCCGCGGCGAATTCCGCGGCAGGAGGGTCGCCTGCGTCGGCAACCGGGCCAGGCTACCGCAGCCCGGGTCCGATCAGCCAATCAGCGAATCACTGCCGCTGCCGGCCGTACTCCAGGGCCAACAACCGGGTGGCTTCTGACGCCTTGGCCAAATCACCGGAGTCAAACGGCGGCTCCGGGTCGTATTCGATCAGCAGCTGGCTGGCTTCAGCGGCCTGCCGATCGACCAGCAGCTCCACCAGCCGCAGCGCCATGTCGATGCCGCTGGACACCCCGGCGGCGGTGATGATCCGCTGCGGCAGATGCTCCACCACCCGCGCCGGGGTGTACACCGCGCCGAGGGCGCCCAGGATGTCCTGGGCCGACCAGTGCGTGGTGGCGGTCAGCCCGTCGAGCAGGCCGGCGGCGGCCAGGATCAAGCTGCCGGTGCACACCGAGGTGGTGAACAACGTGTGTTGGTGCACGTCGCGCACCCAGTCCAGGATGACGTCGTCGCGGATCAGGGTGCGGGTGCCGACGCCGCCGGGGACCAGCAGCACGTCGGGCCGGCGTACCTCGTCGAAAGTGGCGTCGCAGGTCAGCCCGAGCATCCCGTTGTCGGTGCGGACCTCTCCGCGGCGGTGCCCGACGAACACCACGTCGATGCTGGGCACCCGCTGCAGCACTTCGTAGGGGCCCACCGCGTCCAGCGCGGTGTTACGCGGGAACAGTGCGATCGCGACTTGCACCGGACACCTCCTGAGCTACCCGAGGCCGTAGCCGGGCCGGCCACCACGCCGGGAAGGCGTCCGGGGCGCCGTCATACACCCCGCCGCACGGATCGTCGGCCCTGCCGTCCCAGCGCACCAAATCCTGCGCGGGACGGTAGATCTGGCGGATCACCAGCACCGCCAGGCCCACCACCGCCAGGTCCCGCACCAGCACCGTGGTGGTGAACCACTGCTCGGGCAGACCCTTGTTATGTTCGCCGTACAGGTACATCATCCGGGGCACCCAGACCAGCGCGTCGATGGTCATCCAGGCCAGCAGCACCCGGCGCCGGGGCAGCGCGAGCACCGCCAGCGGCACCAGCCACAGCGAGAACTGCGGGCTCCACACCTTGTTCACCAACAGGAACGCCGCGACGATCAGGAAGGCCAGCTGCGCCACCCGCGGGCGCCGCGGAGCCGTCAGCGCGATGTAACCGATTGCCGCGCAACACAAAAGAAACCCGCCGGCGACGACGGCGTTGAGCACGACGGGCGGCTGCCAGAACCCGAGACCCGGGTCGAATCCGCGCCACCCGGTGAACGACTTGATGACGTTGAACAGCGAGTCCATGTCTTGGTTGCGACGGGTGTTGAGCCGGTAGAACTCCGACCAGCCGCGCGGGTAGAGCGCCATCACCGGCAGGTTGACCGCCACCCAGGTGATGACCGCTACCGAGACGGTGCGCACGATGTCGGCCAGTCGTCCGGTGCGCAGCCCCAACAGCAGCAGCGGAACCAGCAGCAGCGCCGGGTACAGCTTGGCCGCCACGCCCAGGCCGATCAGCACACCGGCCAGCGACGGCTTGCGCCGCGCCCAGGCCAGCAGCCCGCCGGTGGCCAGCGCCGTCGCCAGGGCGTCGAAGTTGGTGAAGATCTGGAAGATCAGGATCGGCGATGCGGCCACCAGCGCGGCGTCCCAAATTCGCCGCCCGGCCAGCATCGCGGTGGCCCACACGGTGGCCAGCCAGGCCAGTGCCAGCCCGAAGGCTGCGATGTTGAAGAACATCACCACCTCGGCCACCCCGGACAGCACCGACAGCTTGGTCGCCTTGGCTATGGCGGTGTAGGTCTTGGCCAACGACATCGACACGTACTGGTAGAGCCCGGTCAGCACCGGGTATTCCATATGCCGCACCGCGGTGGTGCCGTCGTACTGCTTGCGGGTTTTGCCCTTGGAGTCCAGTTCCAGCCAGCTGGACTTGTACGGAAACTTGCCCTGGCTCAATAGTTCTGCGCCGTAGAGCGGAACGGTGTCGGAGTAGCACAGCTCGTAGTAGGCGTTCCAATCTAAGGTAAATTTGTTGAATTCTGAGCAAATCTTTGAATAAGAAAGTT
>CAYPTG010000418.1:0-2172 GCA_964413455.1 uncultured Mycobacterium sp.
CGCTTGACGTCGATGCCCATGTCGCGGCCGATCATCAGCAGCAACCGGCGGGAGTCGTCGGCGTCGTAGATGGAGAAGTTGGAGTTCAGCCCTGCCAGCAGCGAAGCCTGGTTGCGCAGGATGCGCACGCAGGTGGAGTGGAACGTCGACACCCACATGTTGCGGGCCCGTGGACCGACCAGCGCCGTCACCCGTTCGCGCATTTCGGCGGCGGCTTTGTTGGTGAACGTGATGGCCAACACCTGGCCGGGGCCGACGTCGCGGGCGGCCAGCAGGTAGGCGATCCGGCGGGTCAGCACGGCCGTTTTCCCCGAGCCGGCACCGGCGACGATCAGCAGTGGGGAGCCTTCGTGGCATACCGCCCGGCACTGCTGCGGGTTGAGGCCGTCGAGCAGATCGGCCGGTCCCGCACCCGGTCCGGCCGGCGGCCAGTCAGTCACCTGCACACTCATGTCGTTCCCAACCTACCGCCGCGCACTGACAGCGCTTTGCCAAGGCGCGCCACACGGTGGCAGACTCTCAGGCGAGGAGAACGACGATATGACTACCGATCAGCTCACCGATATCGACGGTCTGCGCACCGAGATCGACCGCCTGGACGCCGAGATCCTGGCCGCCGTCAAGCGCCGCACCGAGGTTTCCCAGGAGATCGGCAAGGTGCGGATGGCTTCGGGCGGCACCCGCCTGGTGCACAGCCGGGAGATGAAGGTCATCGAGCGCTACAGCGAGCTGGGCCAGGACGGCAAGGACCTGGCGATGCTGCTGCTGCGCATGGGCCGCGGCCGGCTCGGGCACTAAATCTCTTCCTCTTGCGCCCAAACCGACACATGGGCGCGGTTGTGCGAGTGGAATGCGCCATTTCGTCGAGTTCGGCAGGTGAAAGCTAGGGCGTCAGACCGATGTACTTGATGTCCAGGTACTCATCGATGCCCTCGAATCCGCCTTCCCGACCGAAGCCGGATTCCTTGACCCCGCCGAACGGTGCGGCCGGATCGGAGATCACCCCGCGATTGACCCCGACCATCCCGGCGTTGATCGCCTCGGCCACCCGCAGCGCCCGGTCCAACGACTGGGTGAAGATGTAGGCGGCCAACCCGTAGTCAGTGTCATTGGCCGCGGCGATGCCCTCTTCCTCGGTGTCGAATCCGACGATCGGGGCGACCGGTCCGAAGACCTCTTCCTTGAGGATGCGGGCGTCCGGCGGCACGTCGACCAGCACGGTGGCCGGGTAGAAGTTGCCCGGGCCGCCGGGCGGCTGGCCGCCGAGGGCCACCGTCGCGCCCTTGTCGACGGCGTCGTCGACCAGTTCCTGGACGGCGCGGACCTGCTTGGGGGTGATCAGCGGGCCGACCTTGGACGACGGGTCCAGGCCGTTGCCGATGCTCATCTCGCCCATCTTCTTGACGAACTTGTCGGTGAAGTCATCCAGCAGCGGGGTGGCGATGTAGAGCCGGTTGGCCGCGGTGCACGCCTCCCCGCCGTTGCGCATCTTGGCCAGCATCGCCTCGTTGACGGCCACATCGACGTCGGCGTCGTCGAACACCACGAACGGCGCGTTGCCGCCGAGTTCCATCGAGGTGCGCAGCAGCTTGTCGCCGGCCTGCTTGACCAGCATTTTGCCTACCCCGGTGGAGCCGGTGAAGGTCAGTTTGCGCAGCCGGCCGTCGTCGATCAGCGCGGTGGTGACCTCGCCGGGCCGGCTGGTCGGCAGCACCGACAGCACCCCGTCGGGCAGCCCGGCCTCGGTGATCAGTTTGGCCAGCAGCAGCATGGTCAGCGGGGTTTCCTGGGCCGGCTTGACGATCATGGTGCAGCCGGCGGCCAGCGCGGGCCCGATCTTGCGGGTGCCCATGGCCAGCGGGAAGTTCCACGGGGTGATCGCGTAGCACGGCCCCACCGGCTGTTTGGTGACGACGATGCGGCCGGTTCCGGCCGGGCTGTAGGTGAATCGGCCGTGAATGCGCACCGCCTCTTCGGCGAACCACCGGAAGAACTCGGCGCCGTAGCGGACCTCACCCATGGCCTCGGCGGCGACCTTGCCCATTTCCAGGGTCATCATCGTGGCGAAGTCGTCGGCACGGGCGATGATCGTCTCGAACACCGAACGCAGGATCTCGCCGCGTTCCCGGGCCGGGGTGGCGGCCCACTTCTGCTGCGCCGCGCAAGCGGCGT
>CAYPTG010000419.1:0-2165 GCA_964413455.1 uncultured Mycobacterium sp.
ATGGTCCCCGCAAACGTTGACACGTGGCCCCAGTCACACCTAAGTTCTCAGGTGTCAGCTAGGGTCAGCTAACGCAACTGACAGGTCGAGGAGGCCATGGTGTGGATTAACAAGGGGCGCGCACGCGTCGGAGCTGCGGCGTTCGCGGTGGGGCTGGCCGTGGTCGGGCCGCAGTCGGTCGGCGTCGCTACGGCCGACCGGTCCGATTCCGGCTCCGGTTCCTCAGCTTCCTCTCAGCGTGCTCCGGGCCGGTCTTCGCATAGCTCGGAAGCCGCCGGTGCCCAGGCGCCTCGATCCCAGGTTTCCGGTACCGCCGATGTAGCGGCAGCCGAACCGTCCGCACCGATCCGTCAGGACAGCACCAGCCGTTCCGACCTCAGCGTTCCCGAGGCCGTCCCGGCCCCCGCGGCCAGCGCGCCGGCCGGCGAAGCCGTAACCGATGTCACCCCGGTCGCGGCCGTGGCACCGGCCGCCCCGGTCGAGGTGCCCGCGCCAGCTGCCGCTACTGAGCCGGCTCCCGCCGCTGCGCCCGCGGCAGCCGCTACCGCTGGGCCGGCACCGGCCGCGGCCGCACCGGCTGCCGCCGACGATGCCCCGGCCGACCCGGCCCCCCCGAACCCGAACGCCACCACCTCGACTCCCTATGGCGAGCTGGGTCAGTGGATGCTCAAGCCCGATGGCACGATCGCCGACTGGGTGGGTGTCCCCGGCGAAGAGGGTAGGACGATGCTGGAGTTGATCAATGTGATCTTCGTCGACTCGGCATCGACGACCTCCCGGGAGGCTAAGCGGAACCTCAACGCGTGGATGCGGCGGGCCAAGTTCGGTGCGTCGGCCTTCAGCAGCACCGGGTACCAGGCCATCCTCGACGGCATCAAATACAACATGCAGCCCACCGGCGCCAATCAGGCCTTCCGTGACACGTTCTTCCTCTTCACCAACAGCCACGGCCGCGCGTTCGGCCCCAACGACTCGACCGGGGATTTCGTGTCGACCGGGGCATGGAGCAAGGAGAACCTCGACCTCGCCAACATCACCCACGGGTTCGAGTCGTTCAACGAAGGCCGCGACAAACTCCTGGCCAACATGGTCGCCGTCGGCGCGCAGAACCTCGGCGAGGTGGACATGAACAACAGCTGCACCACCGGCGTCGATTGCGGCACCGAGTACACGACCGGCGATGCCGACGGGAAGGCCGTCACCATCGGGTTCGACGTCCTCCTCGGCAAGACCCGGGCATATCGGGGCGCGCCCGGAATCGGCGGCTAGTCGAGCGACGATGCCGCCGCAGTAGCGGCGGAGGAGGAGCGAGACAATCAGGACTAGTCCAGCAATGCCGCCGCAGTAGCGGCGGACTAGCCGCTATTTCGGGGCGGCCGAGATCTGTGGAGCGGCCTTCTCTGAGCCGTTGAGGAAGGCGTCCTGATCGCCGTCGTCATCCACGGCACCTTGCACCGAGTCGGTGAAATCGCCCTGGGTTCCGTCATGGTCGACGGCGGTGCCGTCCCCTCCGGTCGCGGTGACGTTGGTGTTCTTTGCGGACGCGATCGGACTCAGCCCGATCGCGGCGCCGCTCAGCAGCGCCAAGGCGATCACGGCCGAGGCAACTGAGGTTCTAGCGAAGATATGGCATTGCACCGAGGGTACCGACGCGGCCGCACCGAAAACCCAGTCGGCTTGCGTCACAGCCGAATTCACAGAGCATCGACATCCGGTGCCCAGCGAACTGCCAGCCGAGTGGTTTCCGCCGCCCCACGCCGGTTAACATCAACGGCTATGACCGAGCCTGTAGTCCTCACGGACCGGCACGATGACGACCGCACCGAGTCGGTCGACGATCCCACCGCCCTCGTCATCGTGAGCGGTGCCGGCGAGCATCCTGTGGACGAAGCCGTTTCGACATACGAGACCGTACTGGAAGAAGCCATCGCCGCAGAGGTCCAGGACACCGAAGACATCCCGGCCGACGATATCCAGAACACCGAAAAGGTGCTGAACACCGAGGACGTTCTGGACGTCGACGCCACCGCCGATATCGGCGAACACGATGCCACCGCTGATCCGGATGAATGGTACGAGTATGCGGTTGGCTCGGTTGCCCGGGAGGCATCGAAGCCAACTCCGACTCGCTGGTTCGACAATCCGCAACTGGTGTTCGGGGTGAT
>CAYPTG010000420.1:0-2160 GCA_964413455.1 uncultured Mycobacterium sp.
TCGGACGGGCAAGTCCCGCCACTGCGGGAATTGGTCGGCGATCAGTGCGCTGACAGTTCGCGCCGAGACCGACAACTGGCCGGGATGCATGGCGCGACTCAGGGCTTGGCGAATCCCGCTGCGCCAAGGATCTTTTGGCCCCTGTCGCCGGTCACCAGATCGATGAACTTGCCGGCCAGTTCGGTGTGGGTGGAGTCTTTCAGCGCGGCAATCGGGTAGACGTTGACCGCCGAGGCGGCCTCCGGGAAACTCACCCCGGCCACTTTCTCGTCGGCGGCCAGCACATCGGTGCCGTACACCAGTCCGGCGTCAGCTTGGCCGCTGATGACCTTGCCCAGAACGTCGGTGACCGAGGATTCCTCGCTGACCGGGTGCAACTGCACACCGGTGGCCTGCTCGACCTTCACGGCGGCCGCACCGCACGGGACCGGCGGAGCGCAGATCACCACCGACAGGCCTGGCCGCGCCAGGTCTTTGAACGACGAGATGTGCTTCGGGTTGCCCGGCGCGACGGCGATGGTCAGGGTGTTGGCGGCGAAGTTGACCGGGGCGCCGGTCAGCAGACCGGCCTTGGCCGCCTTGTCCATATTGGCGGTGTCCGCCGAGGCGAACACGTCCGCCGGGGCTCCCTGGGTCAGCTGGGTGGCCAAGTCGGACGACCCGGCGAAGGAGAACTCGACCTCGGCACCGGGGTTGTCGGTCTTGAACAGTTCACCGATTTCGGTGAACGATTTCTTCAACGACGCGGCGGCGAAGACGATGATCTGCCGGCTCGCGTCGGACTCGGTGGAGGCGGGTTTCGAGGAACAGCCAGCCACTAGCGTCATCGCGAACAACCCGGTAAAGAGTTTGGCACCAACACTTTTCATGACTTCCTTCCAACTTTCCGGCCTTCCGATCGAGGCGCACATCAGGCCGAGTTGACCCATTCATCGGTGCCGTCGGCGAAGAACTCATGCTTCCACACCGGCAGCCGCTCCTTGATCGCGTCGACCAGCCACGCGCAGGTGTCGAACGCCGCGCCGCGGTGATCTGCCGACACCGCGGCCACCAACGCCGCGTCACCGATTTGCAACCGGCCGACGCGGTGGCTGGCCGCCAGCGCCCGCACACCGGATGACGCACCGGCGATTTCGGCAAGCACTTCGAAGAGAACCTGTTCGGCACTGGGGTGCGCCGAGTAGTCCAGATGCAGCACCGAGCGGCCGTCGCTGTGGTTGCGCACCACGCCGGCGAAACCGACCACCGCCCCGGCGGCGTCCTGGGCGACCAGCCGCTCATGGTCGTCCAGCAGGATCGGCTGGTCGGTGATCGCGGCGCGCAGGATCCGGGTCATCGATGATCACCTCCGGCCAGTTGGTCCAACGCGTGGTCGAGCACGTCGGCCAGTACCGTCAGCCCGTCGCGCACCCCGCCGGTCGAGCCGGGCAGGTTGACCACCAGCGTTCGTCCGGCCACCCCGCACACCCCGCGTGAGAGCACTGCGGTCGGGACTTGCGGCAGCCCCGAGCGCCGGATGGCGTCGGCCAGGCCGGGTATCTGGTAGTCGAGCAGCTCCGCGGTGGCCTCCGGGGTGGTGTCGGTCGGTGAGATGCCGGTGCCACCAGAGGTGATGACGACGTCGGCGCCGTCGGTCAGGGCCTCCTGCAGGGCGCGGCGAACCGGGTCGCCGTCGGCGACCACCGCCGGGGCGGCAACATCGAATCCGCGGGCGCTGAGCCATTCCTGCACGATCGGCCCGCATCGGTCGTCGTAGGTGCCGGCGGCCGCGCGGGTCGAGGCGATGATCACCCGGGCGGTGCGGGTCACGGCTCGGGAGTCCAGACGCCGGTCTTGCCGCCCTCTTTGCGCAGCACGCGGATGTTGTCGATCCGAGCGGCGGGGTCGACGGCTTTGATCATGTCGTAGATCGCCAGGGCTGCCACCGCCACAGCGGTCAGCGCCTCCATCTCCACACCGGTGCGGTCGGTGCTACGTACCGTGGCGGTGACTTCGACTGTGCTGGAACCGATTCCGAAGTCGATGTCCACCCCGCTCAGGGCGAGTTGAACCGACAGCCGGTCGGCCAGCAGCCGCGCCGCCGCCGCCGGGCAGATCAGCATGGCGATGACGATGCTCGAGCCGACCGCCTCGAAGGCGGCCACCGTCACCACCGCGACC
>CAYPTG010000421.1:0-2156 GCA_964413455.1 uncultured Mycobacterium sp.
GTACGACCAACAGGGGCGAGCGGTACACCATCGGCATCGACGACACCGGTGCCTCTACCCCGAACTACTGCCTAATCGAGAAGCTACGTACCGCGCTCGGCTTGGATATCCCCGCCCTGGCACAGCCGGACGAGGATGCCTCGGGTATCGACCTGAGCGGCACCTTCGACGCGGTTCGTCGCGCCATCGCCGAAGCGAATCTGCCCTTCCGCGTCGAAGACACGGTGCATCTTTCGATCCTGCACTTCGCCAAGTTCCCGTTGTGGAAAGACCTCGACGAGTCGTGGAAGGGCCTGTCCCGCAACAGTTTAGTGCACCACCTCATCGAGAACCCTCAGAACCGGTTTATCGATCCCGTCGCCGACTCCGATGATATCGACCTTGACAAGCTGGGCACAGCGATGCCAGTGCCCGCCGACGCCTCCCAGCTCCGTGCTATTGCCGATGCCGTTGGTGGTCACACCTTCGTACTTGAAGGCCCACCTGGAACCGGAAAGTCGCAGACGATCACCAACCTGCTCGCGCACGCGATGGCGGCCGGCCGGCGAGTGTTGTTCGTTGCTGAGAAGCGGGCCGCCTTGGATGTAGTGAAGGAGCGGCTCGAGAGCGTCGGCCTCGGAGAACTATCCCTGGATATCCATGACAAGTCCGCGCGTCCAGCGGCAGTTCGCGCCCAGATCAAGAATGCTCTGGAGTTGAGGATCGCGCATGACGCCGATCTGCTGCATACGAAGCTGCAGGTCGCTGAATCCAGTCGGCACAGCCTGTCGCGCTACGCCGAGCGGTTGCACGAACGTAACGCCGTCGGTCACTCCCTCTACACCGCAAGGTCGTTCGAGCTGGCGGCTGACCAGGACGTCATCCCGCTGAATGTGCCGAAAAGCCTTGTGACAAATGCGGATTTGACCGCATTCGACGAGGTGACGCAGGCCTTGCGGACCTTGCCTGAGAAGTTCGATGACGCCCGGCCTCGGCCCGACCACCCGTGGGGGTTCATCACCACCATCCCCGAATCGGGATTGAACGAGTCCGCCATTCAGACCGCAGCGGTGGCGTTCGACGATGCTCTGGCGGAACTACAGGCCGGTGGAATATCGCTGGAGATGCTGAGCCAGTACGACAACCCTGACTCCATCGACGACTGGGCACGGTTGGCCAACGAGCCGCGCTATCCACTGCCTGCGGTGGATATTTTCAGCACCGATCAGTGGCAGGCCTATGTTGCTGGTATCGAGCAACTGCTGGGCAGCCTGCGACAGGCACCGAAATGGTCCGCCAGTGCCACACCGGCGGCGATGGACGTTGACCTTCCCGCGATCCACAGGGCAGCTGTCGCGGCCGATGATTTGGGCCTCTTCGGTCGTAAAAAGCAGCGTCTCGCCGTCTTAGAGCAGCTCACTGACGTCCTGTCGGTGAACCCGGCGGACGTGAACCTCAGAACGCTGTCGGCGTTGACAGCTGATATGCAGAACAGTCACGCCGCAGTCACGGACCTGCGGCAACGCGTAGCAGCCCTGCCAGTACAACTGTTCAACCGTCCATGGAACCCCTTCGTTGCCGCAGATGCTGCGTACCTCACCGAGGCGCTGGCGGGCATACGGAGGGTCGGCCAGGTTTTGTCGAAGAACCCGATGGACCCGCGGATCGCAGACCTGCGAAGGTTCTACAGCGACACTCAAACGGGTGCCCACGCATCGACGCTGCAGGCGCTATCGGCTGGCTGGCGGCAGCTGAGCATCGCTACTGGCGCCAACCTGGCACCGCAAGGCGAAAAATCGTTCATCACGCAGTGGTGGGATAGTCGAGGTGCCCGTCGACTGGAGTCCAGCGCGACCATCGAACGATGGGTGGCGTTGCTCCGGCATGTACAGCCGCTGCGGCGGGCAGAGATGGACGAGGTACGGACGGCCATCATTGGCGGCAATGTGGTGGCCGATGACGCCAGCCTGGCCTTTGACCGTGGTGTTGCCATCGCCTCGATCGCCGAACGACTGGATGCGAGCGGGCTCAACGAGTTCGATGTAACGGCTCATGGCAAGGCCATCGAGCGCTTCACCGCCAGCTCATCGTCCATCCGCGACGAGTTGCGCCGATCCATTCCGGCGCGCTTACTCGAAGGACGCACATTTGACGCCGCCACCGATAGCGGTCAGATC
>CAYPTG010000422.1:0-2145 GCA_964413455.1 uncultured Mycobacterium sp.
CCCGGTCGCCGATCCAGCTGACCAAGGTCGGCTAACCCGGCTAGCTGCGCTTGCCGGGCGGGCGGGCACCCTTGGCGATGCCCAGACCCTTAACCGGTGGGGCTTCAGTAGCTGTCGGGGTCGGCTCGGCCGCAGCGTCCTCGCCTGACAGCGCAGGCTCGGCAGCGGGCGCGGCTGATGGCGCAGCCTCGGCGGTGGCCGGTGCCGGCTCGGCGGTGGCCGGAGCTGGCACAGCGGTGGCCGGTGCGGCCTTCTTCGCGCCGGGACGTCGGGCGCCCGCAGCGATACCCAGCCCCTTGACCGGTGCGGCAGCCGGAGCCGCTGGAGTGGGGGCCTCCGGAGCAGCCGCCGGCGCCTCGGCGACAGGCGCGGCCGACGCGGTGGCCGGTGCGGCCTTCTTGGCCCCCGGACGCTTAGCGCCGGCGGCCATCCCCAGACCCTTCACCGGGGCAGCGGGTGCCGCCGGTTCCGCAGGAGCGGCGGTTGCCGCAGGAGCAGACGGCGCCGCTGCTACCGGTTCCGGTGCCACCTTCGGCGCGGGCGGCTTGATCGCCGGGGCCGACGCCGCGGCCAGTTTGGCCGCGGTTCCCTTCTCCGGCAACGTGATGGTGTCGCGGTCCAGCGAGCCCAGCAGCAGCTGCGCCACGTCGACCACCTCGACCTGACCGGCCTTGTCGCGGTCACCGACACCGTCGGTCAGCATCACCCGGCAGAACGGGCAGCCGGTGGCGATCGTCGTCGCGTCCAGCGACAGCGCCTCGTCCACCCGGTTCTGGTTGACCCGCTCGCCCAGATGTTCTTCCATCCACATCCGGGCGCCGCCCGCCCCGCAGCAGAAGCCGCGCTCGGCGTGCCGGGGCATCTCGGTGAGGGTGGCCCCGGACGCACCGATCAGCTCACGCGGCGCCTCGTAGACCTTGTTGTGTCGGCCGAGGTAGCACGGATCGTGATAGGTCAGCGTGCCGCCGTTCGATTCGGCGCTTTGCACCGGGATGAGCTTCTTGTCGCGCACCAGCCGGTTGAGCAGCTGGGTGTGGTGCAGCACCGTGTAGTTACCGCCGACCTGCGGGTACTCCCGGCCCAGGGTGTTGAAGCAGTGCGGGCAGGTGACGACGACCTTGCGGTCCACCCGCTCGACGCCCTCGAATAGGTCGTTGAGGGTCTCGACGTTCTGGCTGGCCAGCTGCTGGAACAGGAACTCGTTGCCGGAACGGCGCGCCGAGTCGCCGGTGCAGGTCTCCCCGTCGCCCAGCACCAGGTACTTGACCCCGGCCGCGGACAGCAATTCGGCGACCGCTTTGGTGGTCTTCTTGGCGCGGTCTTCCAGGGCGCCGGCGCACCCAACCCAGAACAGGTATTCGTACCCGGCAAAGGAGTCGACGTCCTTGCCGTAGACCGGGACGTCGAAACTGACCTCATCGATCCAGGTGAGCCGGTCCTTGGCGTTCTGCCCCCACGGGTTGCCCTTGGTCTCCAGGTTCTTGTAGAGGCCGCCGAGCTCGCCGGGGAACTCCGACTCCATCATCACCTGGTAGCGGCGCATATCAACGATGTGATCGATGTGCTCAATATCCACCGGGCACTGCTCCACACACGCCCCGCAGGTGGTGCAGGACCACAGCACGTCGGGGTCGATCACCCCGAGCGCGGCGGCGTTACCCACTAGCGGGCGGGTGGCCTGCAGCGGTGAGTCGGCGGGCACCCGCTCGAAGCCGGACTCGGGGACGTGGTGCGGATTGTCGGCGCCGATCTCCAGGCCGCCCTCGGTATCGGTGAGGGCGTCGGTGTCTTTAGTCTCTTTGTCTCCGAAGATGTAGGGCGCCTTGGCGAACAGGTGATCGCGCAGGTCCATGATGAGGATCTTGGGGGACAACGGTTTTCCGGTGTTCCAGGCCGGGCACTGGGACTGGCAGCGGCCGCACTCGGTACAGGTGGTCAGGTCGAGGTAACCCTTCCAGGTGAAGTCCTCGATCTTGCCGCGGCCGAACACCGCGTCCTCGGCGGGATCCTCGAAATCGATGTACTTGCCCTTGGACTCCATCGGCAGCAGCGGCCCCAGCGCGTTGGGCAGCCGCTTGAAGGTGACATTCAGCGGGGCCAGGCCGATGTGCAGGTGCTTGGAGTGCAGCACGATCAGCAGGAACA
>CAYPTG010000423.1:0-2134 GCA_964413455.1 uncultured Mycobacterium sp.
CTCGGAATTCTCCTACAAAGGGCCCAATCTTGGTGAGGATCGTCTCCTGTCACAGCTGTTGGCGTTTGATGTTCGTGTTTTCGATCCGGCGGCACCGATCCGTGCCGACAACGAAACTTTAGCCACCTCGGTGGGAACGGTCCAGCCCGGTGATCCGGGTGTGCCGGCCGGGCACTTGCCGGGCGCCGTTGAGCTTGTTGGCCAGCACGGTGGCCAGGATGTCGTTGACCAGCGTCGACTTCCCCGACCCGGACACCCCGGTGACCGAGGTGAGCACCCCGAGCGGGAACGACACGTCGATGCCGCGCAGGTTGTGCTCACGGGCGCCCACCACGGTGAGCTGCCGTTTGCGGTCCACCGCCCGACGGGATTCCGGCGGCTCGATGCTCAGCTTGCCGGACAGATAGGCCCCGGTGATCGACTCCGGGTTACCCAATAGATCCCGGTAGGGGCCGCTGTGCACCACCCGGCCGCCGTGCTCGCCGGCCGCCGGGCCGATGTCGACAATCCAGTCGGCGTGGGCGATGGTGTCCTCGTCGTGCTCGACGACGATCAGAGTGTTGCCCAAATCCCTTAGCCGCGTGAGGGTTTCGATCAGCCTGCGGTTGTCCCGCTGGTGCAAGCCGATGGACGGTTCGTCCAGCACGTACAGCACACCGACCAGACCGGACCCGATCTGGGTGGCCAGCCGAATGCGTTGCGCCTCACCGCCGGACAGCGTGCCGGCGGCCCGGCTCAACGTGAGGTAGTCCAAGCCGACGTCGAGCAGGAAGCCCAGCCGGGACTGCACCTCCTTGAGCACCTGCCCGGCGATGGCCTGCTCCCGGGTGCCCAATGTCAGCGCGCCCAGAAACTCCGAGCAGTCCGCGATGGACAGGTCGCACACCTGCGCGATGGACTTGGCGCCGTGCTGCCCGGCGGTCAGGGTGACCGCCAGGATCTCCGGCTTGAGCCGGGTGCCGTCGCATTCGGGGCAGGGCACGTCCCGCATGAAGCCTTCGTAGCGTTCCTTCATCTGCTCGGACTCGGTCTGCTCCATCCGCCGCTGCAGAAACGCCATGACCCCTTCGAAGTCGGCGTGATACGAGCGGGTGCGGCCGTAGCGGTTGCGGTAGCGCACATGCACCTGCGCGTCGCTGCCCTCCAGAATTGCCTTGCGCGCCTTGGCCGGAAGCTTGCTCCACGGGGTGTCGACGTCGAAACCCATCACCTCGCCGAGCCCGGCCAGCATCCGGGTGAAGTATTCGGCGTTATGCCCCATCGCCCACGGCGCCACCGCGCCGTCGGCCAGGGTGAGGTCCGGATCGGGCACCACCAGTTCCGGGTCGACCTCCTTGCGGATACCCAGCCCGGTGCATTCCGGGCAGGCACCGTAGGGCGAGTTAAACGAAAACGACCGCGGCTCAAGGTCATCCACCGCCAGCGGGTGCCCGTTGGGGCACGCCAGCTTCTCGGAGAACCGTTGTTCGCGGTGCGGGTCGTGTTCATCGCGGTCGACGAAGTCGAGCACCACGATGCCGTCGGCCAGGCCCAGCGCGGTTTCCACCGAATCGGTGAGCCGCTGTTTGGCGCTGGCTTTGACGGTGAGCCGGTCGATGACCACCTCGATGTCGTGCTTCTCCTGCTTTTTCAGGGTGGGTGGATCGGTGAGCGGATGCACCACCCCGTCGACCCGAACTCTGCTGTAGCCCTGGGTGTTCAGCTTGTCGAACAGGTCGACGAACTCGCCCTTGCGGGTGCGCACCACCGGGGCCAGCACCTGGAAACGGGTGCCCTCAGGCATGGCGAGCACCTGGTCGACGATCTGCTGAGGGGTCTGCCGGGCGATCCGGCCGCCGCAGACCGGGCAGTGCGGGGTGCCGGCCCGGGCGTAGAGCAGACGCAGGTAGTCGTACACCTCGGTGATGGTGCCGACGGTGGAGCGCGGGTTGCGGTTGGTGGACTTCTGGTCGATCGACACCGCCGGGGACAGGCCCTCGATGAAGTCGACGTCGGGCTTGTCCATCTGCCCGAGGAACTGACGGGCGTAGGCCGACAACGACTCGACGTAGCGGCGCTGCCCCTCGGCGAAGATGGTGTCGAAAGCCAGCGACGACTTGCCCGATCCGGACAACCCGGTGAACACGATCAGGCT
>CAYPTG010000424.1:0-2119 GCA_964413455.1 uncultured Mycobacterium sp.
GCGTGTGGGGCGCTCGGCTTCTACGGTGCGCCGCTGGGAGCGGGAAGGGTTGATCACTCCTGCCCGCACGGTGTCGGGTCAGCGGTATTTCACCGAGGCGGATGTGCTGGCGGTTCTGCGGCCCGGTTTCGGCGGGTCACCGCGGCAGGTGGTGGTGTATTGCCGGGTGTCCTCGGTAGGGCAGCGTGACGATCTGGCATTGCAGGTCGTGTCGATGGAACGGTTTTGCGCGGCGCGTGGACTGGCCGTCTCGCAGTGGATCAGCGAGGTCGGTGGGGGGATGAATTTCCGTCGGCGAAAGTTCCTGGGCCTGCTCGATCAGGTGATTGCCGGGGAAGTGTCCACCATCGTGGTGGCGCACCGGGATCGGTTGGCGCGGTTCGGGTTTGATCTGATCGACTGGCTGGCTGCTAAGCATGGCTGCCAGATCCTGGTTGCCAACCAGGAATCGTTGTCCCCGCAGCAGGAGTTGGTCGAGGACCTGTTGGCGATCGTGCACGTCTTTTCCTGCCGGTTGTACGGGTTGCGTCGTTATGAGAAGCAACTCAAAGCCGAGGCGGCCGACCTGTCGGCACCGGCGGGTACGGTGGCGCCGTGACAGCGGTGGCGATCGTGGCGCGGCGGCTGCCTGTCGTCGGTGTCCTCAACGCCGGAAAAGCAGAAGTGCTTTCCCATATGGGTACCGAACTCGACGGTGTGCGCGCCGAGGTGTGGCGGCGGTTTGCCGGGGCCCCGACGGCGCAGCTGTCCAAGCGGCAGGTCCGGGACCGGTTGATGGCCGAAGGGCGCCCGCGGAAATATGCTGTTCCGCAACGGCTGTGGCGGGCCACCGTGGAGGACACCGTGGACAAGATCCGTGCCTGGCAGCGCGCGGTGATCGTCACCGAAGTCCGCCCGAAGATCTTCCAGCGCACCGCAGCCAACGATGACGCTCGGCGCCGACTGCTTGCGCTGGCCAAGGCGGGACGGTGGCGTGAGGATCCGTGGTTGTCACGGCAGTGCCGAGATGCGTTCGCCGCCAAGGCGACGCCCCGGCCGAGGCGCACGGGGCGGATCGTGGCCGACAACTGTTCTTATGACGTGATCCGCGACGGTCAGGGCCGAGTGTGGTTGGCGGTGATGACACCGGCCCGCGGGCAGCGGATCTCGGTGAATCTAGGACCCTTGCCGCAGCATTTGGAGCCACGTTCGACGATCGCGATCACCCCCGACGGTCGTGGTGGCTGGTCGGTGACTGCCGCGTATCGCGCCCACCAAGTCAGCAGTGTGCGCCCGAAGAAACCCCACCCGACTGCGGTAGAGGCTGTTGACGCCGGAGTCACCGAGGTGTTCACCACCACTGACGGCCGGCGGTTCGGCGAAGGCCAATCCGCGGTCATCACTACCCGCGCCGAACGTGACCGCGCCCGCGGGAAATCCCGAAACAAGCTGCGGAAAGTGCGTGATCGGCACCTGGAACGCGCACAGGCCGCCGCCGACCGCGGGGATCACCAGCGTGCAACAGAGGCGCGCGCTAAAGCAGCCCGTATCGACCGGAACAACCTCGGGCATGCCAAGTTGTCCCGTCAACGCGACCATGACCGTGCGGCGACCATGAATGTGGTCTATCAGGCGGTGCATGATCTGGTCGACACCACTGATCACGTCATCGCCGAAGACCTCTCCGGCATGCGTGGTAAATCGAAGTTCGGGCGCACGATGAACCGGGTCTACGCAGCCTGGCAGCGCACATTCTTGGCCGACGCTTTGGCGTCGGTACCAAGCCGCAGAGGTTCTGCGGTGACGTTGGTCAATCCGGCCTACACATCACAACAAGTACATCCGTGCGGGCACCTCGGTGTGCGTCGCGGGAAGAAAGTTCACTGTCAGACTGTGGGATGCCCGCAGCAGGGGATCGTGTACGACGCGGAGATCAACGCGGCCCGCAACATTCGTGACCGGGCCACCGACCGTGAGATCACCCGCTACACCTCGCACACCGAGGTGAAACGGATCCTGCTCTCACGAGCCGGGACGGTGGAGAACTGCCCCACCACGACACAAGCCGCCCCGCACAGGACAACGGCTGTGAGCGAAACAACCCCCACTTGAGCAGAAACGCCCAAGAAACAGGTAGCAG
>CAYPTG010000425.1:0-2114 GCA_964413455.1 uncultured Mycobacterium sp.
CATTGATGACCTCAACGTCATCGCGGTCCGCTATCTGCCCGACGCCCGCGACCCCGCCGCGCTGCCCGACGACGCATTGCGGCACGACGGTCAGATCACCAAGCAGACCATCCGGGCGATCACCCTGGCCGCGCTGGCTCCCCGGCCCGGCGAGCTGCTGTGGGACGTCGGGTCCGGCTCGGGCAGCATCGCCGTGCAGTGGTGCCGCAGCGCACCGGGCTGCCGCGCGGTGGCCTTCGAATCCGCGACACGGCGACGGGAGAACATCGCCGCCAACGCCCGGACGTTCGGCGTCGACATCGAGCTGCGCGGCGAAGCGCCCGGCGACTTTCCTGGCGCGGCGCAGCCCGACGTCATCTTCCTCGGCGGCGGGATCACCGGCGAGGGCCTGCTGGATGCCTGCCTGGACCGGCTGCGCGCCGGTGGACGGTTGGTCGCCAACGCCGTCACCGTGGAATCCGAAGCGGTTCTGCTGCAAGGATATTCACGCCTCGGCGGCGAGCTTCGCCGGTTCCAGCACTATCGGGCCGAGCCGCTGGGTGACTTCACCGGATGGTGCCCGCAGCGGCCGATCACCCAGTGGACGGTGAGTCCGCGGTGACGGTGTACTTCATTGGCGCCGGACCCGGTGCCGCAGACCTCATCACCGTCCGCGGCCAACGATTACTAGATCGCTGTGAGGTTTGCCTATACGCCGGGTCGATCATGCCGCAAGACCTGGTGACGCTGTGCCGGCCGGGCGCCCGGATCATCGACACCGGGCCGTTAACCCTGGAACAGATCGTCGCTGAGATCACCGCCGCCCACGCCGACGGGCACGACGTGGCCCGGCTGCACTCCGGTGACCCCTCGCTGTACAGCGCAGTTGCCGAGCAGGTCCGGCGCCTGGACGCGCTGGGCATCGACTATCAGATCGTCCCCGGGGTGCCGGCATTCGCCGCCGCCGCCGCCGCGCTCGGTCGGGAATTGACGGTGCCCGGGGTGGCGCAGACGGTCACCCTGACCCGGGTTGCCACTCTGTCCACCGCCATGCCCGCAGGGGAGGAGTTGACCGCGCTGGCCGGCCCCGGCGCCACCTTGGTCATTCACCTGGCCGCGCACCGCATCGACGCCGTCGTGCCGCAGCTGCTCGACGGCGGGTACCGGCCGGACACCCCGGTCGCGGTGGTCGCCTTCGCCAGCTGGCCCGAGCAGGTGGTGCTGCGCGGAACCCTCGACGACATCGCCGCACAGGTACACCAGGCGCAGGTCACCCGCACCGCGGTGATAGTCGTCGGTGATGTTCTTGCCGCCCAAGGATTTACCGACAGCTACCTGTACTCAACTGGCCGACCGCGCGGGGACCGGCACTGATGCGGGTGCTGCTACTCGGCGGCACCGGCGAGGCCCGCGCACTGGCGGAGCGGCTACACCCGCAGGTCGACGTCATCAGCTCCCTGGCCGGCCGGATACCTGACCCCGCATTGCCAGCCGGACCCGTGCGAGTCGGTGGCTTCGGCGGATCTATTGGACTGCGAAACTGGCTCAACGACAATGGTATTGCCGCGGTAGTGGACGCCACTCACCCATTTGCCGCGACCATTACCGCTAACGCCGTGACGGCCTGCGCCGAACTCGGCATCCCACATCTGGTGCTGCGCCGACCGCCCTGGGATTCGGCCGGGGCGTTGGAGGTGGAATCCGACACCGCGGCCGCTGATGCTGTTGCCGCCAAAGGATATTCGCGGGTGTTTCTGACCACTGGGCGCTCCGGTGTCGGTGCGTTCGCCGATAGTGACGCGTGGTTTCTGATCCGAGTCGTCACCGCACCCGAGCCCGCACTGCTGCCACAACATCACCGGGTGCTGCTGTCTCGTGGCCCCTACGACTACGACGGCGAATCCGCCCTGCTGTGTGAGCACGACATCGACGTGCTGGTCACCAAGAACAGCGGGGGAGAGATGACGAAGAAAAAACTCAACGCCGCAACCGATCTCGGTATCGACATCATCATGATCGCCCGCCCGCCGCTGCCGGCAGGTGTCGATGTGGTCGATACGGTCGATGCCGCCGCAGCCTGGGTGTGCGCACTCCCGCCGGTCACCCGGGGTCGCGGCGCGGGGTGCACACCGTGA
>CAYPTG010000426.1:0-2103 GCA_964413455.1 uncultured Mycobacterium sp.
GGAACCGAACCGGTCGAGCAGCAGTCCGGCGGGTACCTGGGCGCTGGCGTACACAATGATCTGCAGGACGACGAATGTCGACAACAACGTCGCGCCGGCGCTGAAGCGGTCGGCTGCGGCCAGGCCGGCGACGCCCAGGGTGGTCCTGTCCAAAACCGCCACGATGTAGGCGAGCAACCCGGCCGCCCACACCAGCCATGGACGCACGAGATACCCCTCGAGTTTGACCTGAAGTCGTATCACAAGCCAGGCATGCGACGCCGAGGCTTTTGGGAAATTTGATGCACCTGTGACGGGTGGCGTTGGCGTTAAGTCTGATGCGGCCGACCTGCGGGCGTCAGGTGCGCTCGTGGCCATCCGGTACGTGTCGGATCGCCGGCCGGGCGGCGACTAGTGGTCGCGACCGAAAGTCGTCGGGGTGCGCGCGACCGTGGGTGCTGTGTACGCAAAGCGGGCCGGATCCGTGCACAAGGCCCACGGTGGACACCACCAGAGACCCCACCGCCTGGATCCAGACCCCGACGAACTTACGACCGTGGCCACAAGGCACCTAGCGAATGGTAGGGACTTACCGAGTAGTAAGTTTCCCCAGCAAACTCGGCCTCCGGGCGAAAGCCCGCGCCAAGGCATCGGCGCACAAGTCGTCGATCTTGTCGGCGACACCGGCGTGCATGTTGCTCATCTAGATTTTCAGATAACGATTGAATAACAATACTGCTTTGATCTGCACTTCTTTCCTACTCGACCGTAACCACCTGCATGCAGGACGTTTGTCCGGGAAGGGTTTGGAGGTTGCTCGACGGCGCGTTATGCAACCTCTGTTACCCGTGCGTAGAACTCGTCAGTAACGATTTTGGCCGTGAAAATAGTGCGGTCTCTTATGACACTCTTAGTGCAGCTGGAGTGTCCACCGTGGCCTGTAGGTCACGGACGAGACCAGCCGGTTCGACGCCGAATCGCAATGGCCCCACCGGGAGTAGGACAGTGCCCACCGACGAGCCCATCACCAGCCCGAGACGACCAGGTTGACCGCGACGCACCGCGACGACGGACCGAGGAGACACCACGACGTGACGATCAACGACCAGCACCGCGCCGCCACCGCAGCCGACAACGGTGACGTGCCGCAAACCCTGACCGGCGCGCACGCACTCGTCGATCGACTGCACGCCGGGGAACCCTACGCCGTAGCGTTCGGTGGCCAGGGTGCTTCCTGGCTGGAGAACCTCGAGGAGTTGGTCAACTCCGCCGGGATCGAGTCCGAGATCGCCACTCTGGTCGGTGAGGCCGAGCTGCTGCTGGAACCGTTGGCCCGCGAGTTGGTCGTGGTGCGCCCTATCGGCTTCGAACCCATGAAGTGGATCCGCGCGCTGGCCGCCGACGAGCCGCTGCCCGCTGCGAAGGACCTCACAAGTGCGGCCATCTCGGGGCCCGGCATCCTGCTCACCCAGATGGCGGCCATGCGAGCGCTCAAGCGCCAGGGCCTGGATCTCACCGGGCATCCACCGGTCGCCATCGCCGGCCACTCGCAGGGCGTGACGGCCGTTGAGTCGCTCAAGGCAGACGGGGCACGCGACGTCGAGTTGCTCGCCATCGGTCAGTTGATCGGTGCCGGGGGATCGCTCGTCTCGCGCCGGTGCGGCATGGTCGGTCGCGGTGACAAGTCGCCGATGGTGTCCGTCACCAATGTCGACCCTGCCAGGTTGTCCGAGCTTCTCGACGGGTTCGCCCAGGACGTGCGCACCGTGTTGCCGCCCGCGCTGTCCATCCGCAACGGCAGGCGCTCGGTGGTGATCACCGGAACCCCGGAGCAGCTTGCCCGGTTCGAGCTCTACTGCCAGAAGGTCACCGAGAAAGAGGAAGCCGAGCGCAAGAACAAGACCCGCGGCGGCGCGGTCTTCCAGCCGGTATTCAGCCAAGTCAATGTCGAGGTCGGATTCCACACCCCGCGGCTGGCCGGCGGCGTCGACCTGGTGAACGAATGGGCGTCGCGCACCGGCCTGGACCGTGAGCTGACGCGGCGCCTCAGCGAGATCATCTTCGTCAATCCGGTCGACTGGGTCTCCGAGGTGGAGGGACTGGCAGCAGCGGGTGCCCGATGGA
>CAYPTG010000427.1:0-2100 GCA_964413455.1 uncultured Mycobacterium sp.
TGGCCGGATCCCGAGGGCGATCTAGCCAAGCCCGATCACCAGAAATTGGCGATCGTCGTCGCCGGCGACGTGGCCGGGATGATCCAGTGGCACCAGGAGTGCTCCCCCAGCGTTCGGTTCGCCGGCATCGACATGTTCCTGCACCCCGACTATCACCGCCGCGGCTATGGCAGCGATGCATTGAGAACCTTGGTGCGGTGGCTGATCACCGATCGTGGCCACCATCGGGTGACTATCGACCCGGCACTGGACAACGCTGTTGCAATCCAGTGTTACCAGCGGGTGGGCTTCCGGCCAGTAGGCGTAATGCACCAGTACGAACGCGACCCCTCAGGTGAGTATCGCGACGCACTGTTGATGGAGCTGCTGAGGTGTGACTTCGAAACCGAATCATTCGGTAACGATGCCGTTCGAGCCACTCTGGTCGATGACGGGCAATGACGGCCAGCGCTGAGCCGCCCATTGCCCCCAGTCGTTGTAGGGCGAAGGAGCGGGCCGAATCTGTTGCAGTTCAACGGGTGTGACGGGCTGGAACAGCGCTGCGGCTTGGTCATGGTCACCGTCGCTCATCGGGAACTCGCTGTGTGGCGTCGCCGCGTAGCGGGCAGTTGCGCGTTCCCGTCGGACCGACTCGGACGCGTCGAACTGGGTGATCGTGGCCTGACCGCCGGCGGCCACGGCGATCCACCGCAGCGCGTCGCGTTCCTCGCGGGACCACAGGCCGAAGTCGATGACGGCGTCGATTCCGGCCAGCAGCGCCCGGTAACCGATCCAGATGAGCCGGCCTTCAAGGATGTCTCGGGTGTTCCCCGGTTGCTGGCCGCCGAACAGCGGAATCATCCACTCATCAGGGGTCAGCCGAAGCGCCCGCTCGGACTCTTCCAGATGGCGGGCATATGTCGTCTTGCCAGTGCCCGGCAGCCCGACAAGCAAATGCATGATGGGCATTGGGTGATGCTAACGAAGCCACCAGAAACCGCGACGCGGACAGAAACAGGATGGATTGTTCCGGACATATAATTTGAGGGATGCGCGACGTCGACGAGACCAGCAAGAATCGGGCATTGGCCCTGTTCGGAAGCGCCGAGTTGGCATCTTTCGAAGTCGGCACAACACGCGGTCTCCAACAGATCCACGACTATCTATTCAGCGGCCTCTACAACTTCGCCGGCCAGATCCGCACATCCAACATCAGCAAGGATGGATTCCGTTTCGCCAACTCGATGTACCTGGAAGATGCGCTGCGTCACATCGAGAAGATGCCGGAGACCACCTTTGAGCAAATCATCGAAAAATACGCTGAGATGAACATCGCCCACCCGTTCATGGAAGGCAACGGGCGTAGTGGGCGAATCTGGCTTGATCTGATCCTGAAGAAAAATCTGGGGAAGTGCGTCGACTGGGCCGCTATCGACAAACACGAGTACCTGGAAGCCATGAAACGCAGCCACGTCAAGGACACGGAACTACGCGAACTGATCCGTTCAGGGCTCACCGACAAGGTCGATGACCGCGACGTGTTTCTGAAGGGCATAGAGCAGTCGTACTACTACGAAGAACCCGATAACTACAAAGGCTGACCAACCGCGAAACCGCCGTCTACCTGCGTTTTGTGGTGGTCCCGGCTGGGATCGAACCAGCGACCTTCCGCGTGTGAAGCGGACGCTCTCCCACTGAGCCACGGGACCGGAAACGGTAGCTCGAATGCTTGAGCAACCGAGGTCGAAGACTAGCACGACCGCCTTTTGCGCCGAACACACAGATGACCAGAGGAAATTTGTAGGCGCAGCGCCGGTGGTCTATTGTCGGGTTTCGCAACGGGCGACGACCTCGCCCTGCTTTTCGCGGATGTAGCGCAGTTGGTAGCGCATCACCTTGCCAAGGTGAGGGTCGCGGGTTCGAATCCCGTCATCCGCTCGAGGGTGTAACTGGCATCAGACCCCCACGGTGGAGTGGCCGAGTGGTGAGGCAACGGCCTGCAAAGCCGTGCACACGGGTTCGATTCCCGTCTCCACCTCCGAATTACCGCCCGCGCGATTAGCTCAGCGGGAGAGCGCTTCCCTGACACGGAAGAGGTCACTGGTTCAATCCCAGTATCGC
>CAYPTG010000428.1:0-2090 GCA_964413455.1 uncultured Mycobacterium sp.
TCGATCTTCTCGCGCACCCCGCAGTCCGGGCAGCACCAGTCGTCGGGCACCTGATCCCACGGGGTACCGGGCGGGAAGCCCTCTCGGGCCGCGCCGAGGGCCTCGTCGTAGACGTAGTCACAGACCGGGCACTGGTAGGCACTCACGCGAGAGCCTTGTCGCCGCCCTCAGCGGTGCCGCCGTAGCGGGCCAGGATCTTCTCCCGGCGGCGCGGGTCGATGTTGACCTTGGTGATGTCGCCGCCGTAGTGCTCCAGTACCCGGTGGTCCATCATCCGGCGCCACAGCGGCGGGAAATAGGTGACCCCGATCAGCGTGGCGTAGCCGCTGGGCAGCTCCGGGGCCTCGCTCATGCTGCGCAGTACCTGGTAGCGGCGGGTGGGGTTGGCGTGGTGGTCGCTGTGCCGCTGCAGGTGATAGAGGAACAGGTTGGTCACCAGGTGATCGGAGTTCCAGCTGTGCTCCGGCCGGCAGCGTTCATAGCGGTCGCCACTGGTTTTCTGCCGCAGCAAGCCGTAGTGCTCCAGATAGTTGACCGCCTCCAGCATGGAGAAGCCGAACACCGCCTGGATGACGATGAACGGGATCAGCGCCGGGCCGAACACCGCGATCAGCGCACCCCACAGCAGCACCGACATCAGCCAGGCGTTGACCACGTCGTTGCCCAGCCAAGTCCGCGGGTCCCACGGGCTGCGGCCCAGCCGGCGGATGCGGGTGGCCTCCAGTCCCAGTGCCGAGCGGACGCTGCCGAAGACGCTGCGCGGCCAGAACTCCCAGAAGGTCTCCCCGAACCGGGCCGAGGCCGGGTCGTCCGGGGTGGCGACGCGCACGTGGTGGCCGCGGTTGTGCTCGATGTAGAAGTGCCCGTACCAGGTCTGGGCCAGGGTGATCTTGGACAGCCAGCGCTCCAGCGAGTCCTTTTTATGGCCGAGCTCGTGAGCGGTGTTGATGCCGGTGCCGCCGAGCACACCGACCGACAGCGCCAAGCCGATTTTGGCGAACCAGCCCAGGCCGCCGTCGTAACCCAGCCAGTGCAGATCACCGGCGGTGAACGCATAGGCGCCGAAGAGCACCGAGGCGTACTGGAACGGGATGAACACGTAGGTGCAGTACCGGTAGTACTTGTCGTTTTCCAGGTACTCCATCACGTCATCGGGCGGGTTCTGCCCGTCCCGGCCGAACCACATATCCAGCGCCGGCAGCAGCAGGTAGATCAGGAACGGCCCGACCCAGAACAGCACCTGTGAGGCGCTGGTCAAACCGAGCTTGTTCAAACCCCAGATGGCCGGCAGCACCACGAACAGCGCGGTCGGGGCCACCAGGCCGAACAGCCACAGGTAGCGCTTCCTGTCCCGCCAGTGCGCCGCGCCGGCATCCGATGTCGGGGCAGGGTCCAGTTGAGTTGTCACGGGGTACCTCCACGGCGTGCCATCACGATGCACTTGACTATAGAGGCATATTTGTCATTCGTCTAGACAAAAACTAGGTTTTTGTAAACTCACTTGCGGAGGCCGGGTCGGTGGTCAACCGAGCGCCGAGCACCGAATGCCGGTACCCGTAGAACCGGTAGATCGCGATACCCAGCGCCATCCAGATCACGAACCGGATCCAGGTCAGCGCGGTGAGGTTGAGCATCAGCCACAGGCAGGCCAGGATCGACAGGATCGGCAGCACCGGCACGAACGGAACCTTGAACCCGCCGGTCAGGTCCGGGCGGGTGCGGCGCAGCACGATCACCCCGGCCGACACCAGGATGAAGGCGAACAGCGTGCCGACGTTGACCATTTCCTCCAGCTTGGACATCGGAAACGCGGTCGCCGCCACCGCGATCAGGATCGCTACCACCACGGTCACTCGCACCGGCGCGTCTTTGTCGTTGGTCTTGGCCAGTCCACGCGGCAGCAGGCCGTCACGGGCCATCGCGAACATCACCCGGGACAGGCCCAGCACCAGCACCATCACCACCGTCGTCAACCCGGCCAGTGCACCGATTGAGATGACCTTGGCGGCCCAGTCCACCCCGTTGATCGCGAACGCGGTGGCCAGATTGGCTTTTCCCGTGCCCTGATCGCGCAGCTGGGTGTAGCTGAC
>CAYPTG010000429.1:0-2090 GCA_964413455.1 uncultured Mycobacterium sp.
GGCCGGACTCCTCGGCCGACGGTACGGCTTTGGCTTCGGAGATCACCGCCGCCAGTGGCCGAGGTTTGGCCAGTCCGCCGCGCAGCGCGTTGGACAGCGCGGTGAGCATCGCCCGGGCGTCGTCGGGTTGCGGACTCCACTTCAGCGGCGGCAACAGAATCTCGGTGCGTGGTGTGGTGGTGGGCTGCAGCATTCGCCAGACCAGCGAGGCCACTGTGTCCTGGCGGCGGGCCACCGGGGAGTCGTGGTCGACGGGCATGGCCAGTGCCGAGTCGACATAAGCCGGCACACCGGGATCGGTGCCGACCGCGGCCAGCGCGGCGCCGACGGCGGGGTCGAAGGGAGCCAGAACCACTCGGGGGGAGTAGCGGTGCACCGCCATCTCACCGGGACCGGGGTCGGCGGCGATGGCGACCGTCGGATCCTGGGTGTCGAGCAGATCGACGGCCGGTGTGGTCAGCGGCCCGTCGCCCAGGACCGTTGCGCCGCGCACCGAGGTGATGCCGAGGATCTTGTCGATGATGTCGGCGGCGGTGCTGGTGGCGGCGGTGGCCAGCTGGGCATCGCCGACCCGCTGCAGCGCCCCCAGATCGGCCTGGGCGTACGGGGTGGCAGTGACACACATCTGTCGGGCCACCCGGCGCAGCCGTTCCAGCCAGGCCACCGCGACCGCTTGGCCGGCACCGGGGTGGGCGGCGGTGCCCAGCCCGTTGGGGGCATCGGCCACGACGTAGCCCGCGGTCATGGCGTTGACCGTGACCAGCAGGTCGGGGTCGATAGCCAGACAGGTGGCCCGCGCGAGTCCGGTCGCCGCCTCGCCGGTGTCTTGGGCGGCGAATTCGGCGGCATCCAGCAGGGTGTCCAGCCGGCCGCCGGTGCTCAGCGATACCGCGAGGTCGTCGTTCATCAGCCGGACCGGGCGGGTGCCGCCGGGCACCCCGGGGGCCAGCCGCGGTCGGTCGGCCAGCGGCCAGAGCAGGGTCACCGCGACCGGCTGGCTGGTATCCGGGGCCACCACATCGGTCAGTGAGTTGCCGGTGGCGTTGGACGGGTCGGCCGGCACTCCGGTCACCGGAAGCAGGAAACGGGCCTCGTCCAGCCGCGCGGGCTCAGCGGACTCGGGGGTGCCGTCGACGGCTACCAGCATGGGGTAGACACCGGGGGCATCGATCTCCAGCGAGGGCTGCGCAGTGGCCCGGATCGGCACCTTGAAGATGAACGACGCTGTCTGGCCCCGATCGAGTTGCCGTGTGACACTGATGAATTCACCGGCCGGCTGAAAATCGCCACCGATTTGCAGACTGGTGCGCAGGCCGCTGGACACCTGCACCGCCGGGCCGTGTTCCAGCCGGGCCACCACGTCACCGACCGGGCGGTCGCCAACGTTGGTCACCGTCGCCGACACGGTGACGATCGGTTCACTGGAGGTGGTGACGACGTCCGGGGTGATGCTGTCGAGCCGGACGGTCAGCAGCGGTGGTGAGTCCGGTTCGGCGGTGACGGTCGCCGGGCTGCACAGCAGCAGGGCGAATAGAGCCAGGATCGCCGCGATCCCCGGCAGCCGTAACGGCACTCTCACGCCTCCGAACCGCTGCCATTCGAACGGTGCTCGCCGGAGGGCCGGCCGGGCGACAGGTGGCGAGCATGTGAATGGGTTTGTGGCCGCCGGCGGGGGTCGGTGTGCGGCAGCGGCGGCAGCGCCGCGGGTCCGTCGGAAGCCAGCAGTTCAAGCAGTTCGTGGGCAACTTTCGCCAGCTTGCGTTCGTCGGCGTAGGCCAGCCGGTTCGGCAATTCGGATACCGGGATCCAGGCGACCTCGGCAACTTCGACGTCCTCATCGCAGAGCTCACCGCCGGAGAACCGCATCAGGTAGTGATGCACGGTCTTGTGCACCCGCCGCCCGTCGGTGACGAACCAGTAGTCGATGCTGCCGAGCGCAGCCAGCACATCGCCGCGAATACCCGTTTCTTCGGCGACTTCCCGGATGGCGGTCTGTTCGGCGGTCTCGCCCATTTCAATATGCCCCTTGGGTAGGGACCACAGCATCCGTCCCCGGCGGTCCGTTCGGCCGATGACCGCGGCCATCTGCT
>CAYPTG010000430.1:0-2087 GCA_964413455.1 uncultured Mycobacterium sp.
CACCGCCTTCGCCGGAGAAAATGGTTCCAGCACCGCCACCGCCGCCGCCGCCGCCGATGACGATGAGGTCGATGTATCTGGACCAGACGGGGATGGTGTAGGTGGAGGTGCCGACCGTGGTGAAGGTGGTGACGTTCGCGGCGTGGGTGCTGAACCAGCCGGTCGCCGCGTCACCGGCACCGGCCATGTCGCGCACGGTGAATCGCGGTGCCGGTTGGGCGCGGTCATGTCCGCCTGCGGTGTCGCGGCCCGGGCTGCGCGGGGTGACGAGCGCGCGGTCAGTGCCTGCACCCTCGTCGTAGCCGTACAGGCCGAGGCGCGCCAAGTCGGCCCCGGCACCACTGTCGAGGACCGGGACTTTCGGCTTCAGCTTCGGGGTGCCGTTACCGCCCGCGTTGTCGCGGCCCTGGGTGCGGATCTGTAGATCATGGTTGGGGTCGGCGGTCATCCAAATGGAGTCGCCGCCGCCACCAGCATCGCGGACCTGGCCGACGTCGAGGTCGATGAGCGTGAGGTCGTTACCACCACCGTCGTCGATGCCCCGGCGTGACGGTCGTGGCCGCCACATGCCCGGCGTCGACACGGGTGCCTCCGGGTCTGGTGACCATCTACCGCCGCGCGTGACAGGCGCGGTCGGTGTTGGGGACCAGGACATCAGGCAGCCCCCAGGTAGGTGCAGGTTACGATGGTCTGGGTATTGAACGGCACGGCGATTCCTGCGCCAAGGACATTCAGCGCGGAGCCCTGCGTGTGCCGGACGCCCACCTTGAACCAATCGTCGTCAGCGAGAGTGATCGTGCCGAAGGGGGAGCCGACGCTATAGGCGGCCACGTGATGCTGCGTATTCAGGTACACGCAGCCGAGACCTGCCGCCCCACCTGGGGTCTGTAGCCCTGCTGCGGCACACGATGCGAGTGCCCCCATCGGGAACGCGCTGCCGCCGAGATCGGCCTCTCTCTCGACCCAGACCATTCGATTGCCGGTGGTCCCGGTGTTCCATCCGACACACACTCCGATCTGCCAGAGTCCCGGCAGGCTGAACTTCCATCGAGTGTTCGTGCCGTCCTCGAAGGTCACTGATGCGGTTCCTGATTGCGCCCATGCCGTTAGGTAGGTTGTTGTGTTGTTAGCGATGGACACATCGCTCGCCAGGTAGAGGTTGACATACGGGAGACCTGACCCTGTGCCACCTGTGCCCCCCACCTCGGCGGGGAGATTCGCCAACGGCACGACAGCGTCGCTGTTCAGCGGTGCGACACCATTCACGGCGCCCTTATCGCCGGTCGGAATGTAGTTCATCGACGGCAAATGCCCCGACTGAATCTTCCCCGACCCGTCCAAGGTGGGCACATTGTTCGCACTATCGGTGACCAACAGCGATGTTGCGATCTTGCCGGAACTATTCAACCCGGCCACACCATTGTTGACGTTCGTCTCCAAGAAGGAGGTCGCCAACTTTGACGACGAGTTCAGCGGGGCAACACCCGACGCCGCGCCCTTCTGCGACAACGGGATCGCATTCCCCGACCCGCCACCAAACCACTGATCAAACCAATCCTTGATCGCCCCCACAACCGAGTTGACCGGGGTGACCACCAGGCCGTCGAATACGTCCCGAATCTGATTTAGCGTCGTATCTAAACCGGACACCAACGCCTGCGGGATCGAACCAATGACCGAACTCGGAGACGACCACAAATCATCAATCAGATTCAGTAGATCGGCTGCGCGATCTTGGGTATCACCCAGCCAAGACTCCACCTCATCAGACAAGTCACTGATCTTGTCGAACAAGGTTCCCAACGATGGGACACCCAACGCGCCCAACAGTTGGTCTACCAGAGACTCAATCCAGTCCCCCAAGTCCGCTAGGGCACCAGGGAGACCCGTCACCCAATCTTGTGCGATAGATGTTGCTTCACCCTTGAACCGCACATCATCCCAACGCACTTCGCCCACAGTGTTCTCGCACCGCAACATTCGCCGCGCGTACTTCGCGCCAGCCGGTACCGTGACCGTGCCCGACAACTCCGTCCACGACGACGCCGGCGACCCCACCGTCTGCGCGGTAGACGTAGACAGTGCGA
>CAYPTG010000431.1:0-2060 GCA_964413455.1 uncultured Mycobacterium sp.
ACATCCTCTCCATCGAGTGACTGGCATTGAAGTACAACATGCTGACGGTGAACCGGCTGTTGGGATCGAAGCGGCTACCGAGGTAGCGCTGCACGGCCGCCGAACACTGCTCCTGGCTGATCTGCTGGATGCGGGCCGCGGACGGGGGCGCTGCGTCTGGTCCGTACTCGCTGCCCGGGAAGGTGCGCATGTCTACTGACGCAGCAACCTCGAACCGGTGCTCCTCGGAGCAGTCGACGATCTCGGCTGCATCGGGCGTGCGGTCGGGCCAGTTGAGGCAGAAGCCACTCTCGGCGTGATCGAAGGTGTCGTTACCGCGCGGGCCCAGCGAGATCGCGTTCGCAGTGCGGTTGCCGGCCAGATCCGCCTGGGGAAGTGCGGTGAGCACCCCCGCGATCAGCAGGCCGCCCAGCGCGGTGAGCAGGAGGGCACGACGGGTCGACTCAGCGTGAAGGCCGCGCCACCACAGTGTTGTGGTGGGCGTCGGCCCTCCGCGCGTTTCATCCTGCGTGGACTCCGGTTCCTGCGACATCCGCTCCATTGTGACAGGCGTTTGCAGTGCTGTGACAGCTGATGCAGTTGTAGCGTTATGCGGTTGTGTCGACTCGCCGCGTCACCACGTAGGGTTTTGCGAGTGATCGACCTGAAGATGCTGCGGGAAGACCCTGAGGTGGTGCGGGCATCCCAACAGGCTCGCGGTGAGGATCCCGGCCTGGTTGACGGACTCGTCGAGGCGGACAACGCACGACGAAAGGCGATTTCGGCCGCCGACAATCTACGGGCCGAGCAGAAGGCGGCCAGCAAGCTGGTCGGCAAGGCCACACCGGAGGACCGGCCCGCCCTGTTGGCCGCTGCCAAGGGGCTGGCAGAACAGGTCAAGGCCGCCGAGGCGGCTCAGGCTGACGCGGAGAAGTCTTACATCGCGGCCCATATGGCGATCTCGAACGTCATCATCGACGGGGTACCGGCGGGCGGAGAGGACGATTTCGCCGTGCTGGACACCGTGGGAGAGCCGCCAGCCATCGGCGATCCCAAGGATCACCTCGAGCTGGGGGAAGCGCTGGGGCTGATCGACATGGAGCGCGGGGTCAAGGTGGCCGGGTCCCGCTTCTACTTCCTCACCGGCGCCGGGGCACTGCTGCAGCTCGGACTGTTCCAACTCGCGGTGCGCGTCGCGGTCGAGCATGGCTGCACGCCGGTGATACCGCCGGTGCTGGTTCGTCCGGAGGTGATGGCGGGTACCGGGTTCCTGGGTGCCCACGCCGACGAGGTCTACCGGCTCGAGTCCGATGACCTGTACCTGGTCGGAACCTCCGAAGTGCCACTGGCGGGCCTGCACGCCGACGAGATCCTCGATCTGTCGCAGGGGCCGAAGCGCTACGCGGGCTGGTCGTCCTGCTTCCGGCGGGAGGCGGGCAGCTACGGCAAGGACACTCGCGGCATCATCCGGGTACATCAATTCGACAAGGTGGAAGCATTCGTCTACTGCAGGCCGGCCGAAGCCGAAGCCGAACACGAGCGCCTGTTGACCTGGCAGCGCCAGATGCTGGCCCTTATCGAGGTGCCCTACCGGGTGATCGACATCGCCGCCGGGGATCTCGGGTCGTCGGCGGCGCGCAAGTTCGACTGTGAGGCGTGGGTGCCGTCGCAGGGCACCTACCGGGAGCTGACCTCGACGTCGAACTGTACGACGTTTCAGGCTCGTCGCCTTGCGGTGCGCTACCGGGATGACAACGGCAAGGCGCAGACGGCCGCAACACTGAACGGCACGCTGGCCACCACCCGGTGGTTGGTGGCGATCTTGGAGAACCACCAACTACCCGACGGCAGCGTGCGCGTTCCGGCGGCGCTGGTGCCCTATGTCGGAGCCGACGTGCTCGAACCCGGGAGGACGAAGTGATGGAACTCGACATGGTCGACTTGGACGACGGCGAGCTGCGGACGTGGTTCGGATTGGGCGTGGCGGGAAACTTCGCCGGGCACCTGGAACAGGCGGGCGAGGCCGCCGACTTCGTAAACGTGGTTTCTGAGGGCCCCGCACCCAAGGGTATCTTTCCTTG
>CAYPTG010000432.1:0-2047 GCA_964413455.1 uncultured Mycobacterium sp.
CCACGGGGCGGCCGCAGAATGTTGCGCGCACGTGACCAGTATCTATGGGTGGGGGTGGTGTGGCGTCAAGTGCTAGGGGCCAGCACGTCGACGCCACGTTTTCTCGCCGCTGCGGCCAGGCCGGCGTCGAAAGTGGCCAGGCTCGCCTGGTTGTGGATCGCCACATCGAGTACGCAGCAGTCGGGAAGTTTCAGGCCCGTTCCGGCTCGCAACTCGGCCAGTCGAGCCGGTTCGTCGGGATCGTGGCCGGCGAGGGCAATTCCCGCTGCTTGAAGATCGTCGCGCATCGCGGTGACCTGTCCGGCCCGTACGCCGCCGACGAGAACCTCGGCCATCGTCACCAGATGTACCAGCATCCGGCCCGGAGTGCCGGTTTTGATGATCTCCGTGGCGGCTCGGTGATGCTGGTCGGCCGGGTTGAAGTGGGCGATCACGACGCTGGCGTCGAGGGCGATCATTCAGGCCAGTCCTGGCGAAGCTCCTGCAGGTAGTCGGGGCCAAAGGCCGTCGGATAGCGACCGCTACTACGCTCCACCGCGGCGTGATGTGCCTCCCGCTCGGCATTGATTTCGTTCTCGATGGCGGCGCTGCCGGCGCCGATCAGCCGCAGCAGCAGTTTGGCCCGGGTCTCCCCGGGCCATCGAATGGCGGCCCGAGTCAGGGCGTCGTCGACCTCGGCAGTTTCGGTGACCTGGTAGCGGGGACGGGTGGTCGGCATTACATAAGTGTACCACCGTGGTTAATAGTGGTACACCTAGGGTTTCGCGGCGGCCCAGCCCGATTGCCCAACTCGACGAAATGTCGCAATCCACTCGCAAAACCCCGCCCATTTGTCGGTTTGGGCGGGAATGGGGGGTGGCTCAGGGGCCGCCGAGGGGGGCGCAGAGGTTGAGGGCGAGGTCGACGTCGTCGACGACCAGCAGGCGGTCGAGGGCCCGCTGGTCGACGTAGCCGAGGGGGACCAGGGTGTCCAGCCAGCGGCGCAGGCCGTTGTAGTGGCCGTGGGGGTCGAGGAGGACCAGCGGCTTGTCGTGCATGCCGAGGTAGCCGGCGGTCCAGCTTTCGAACAGCTCCTCGAGGGTGCCGATGCCGCCGGGCAGGGTGAGGAAGGCGTCGCTGCGGTCCTCCATCACCTGTTTGCGCTGGCGCATGGTGTCGGTGACGACCAGTTCGTCGGCGTCGACGTCGGCCAGCTCGCGGTGCACCAGGGCCTTGGGGATCACCCCGACGGTGCGCCCGCCGGCACTGCGCGCCCCGGCGGCCAGCGCGCCCATTGCCGAGACGTTGCCGCCGCCGGAGACCAACGTCCAGCCGCGCTGGGCGATCCCGGCGCCGACCTGGCCGGCCAGTTCCAGCAGCTCGGGGTGGCGCGGGCCGGAGGCGCAGTAGACGCACACCGCCCATTTGTCGGTTTGGGCATCGGGGCCGGCGGGGGCGCGGGAGGGGTCGGGTTGTCGCATACCGCGCAACCTAATCCACCGCCGGGTGCGCGCCGGTTGCCCAACTCGACGAAATGGTGCGATTTACTCGCACAAGTGCGCCCATTTGTCGGTTTGGGCGGGGGTGGGGGGGCCGGCCAATAGAGTCGGGGTATGGCTCAGGGTCGGGGTATGGCTCGGCTGGCGCATTGGCCTTTGGTGCCGCGTCGCGCGCTGGATCAGGTGGTCGACGTGCTGTCCCGCCGCGCGGGCGGGGTGGCGCTGCTGGGTACCGAGGGCGTCGGGAAGACGACGCTGGCCGCTCAGGCCGCCGTCGCACTGGGCCACGGCGAGCCGCTGTGGGTGACCGGGACGTTCGCGCAGTCGGCGGTGCCGTTCGGGGCGTTCGGGCCGCTGTTGGACGTCGAGCAGGCCGGCAAGCCCGCGGCGATGCTGTCCGCGGCAGCGGAATCGCTTCTGGCGCAGGCCGATTCGGCGCCGATCATCGTCGACAACGCGCGGCTGCTCGATCCGCTGTCGGCCAGCCTGGTATACCGGCTGGCCAAGGAGCGGGCCGGCGGGCCGGCGGGCAGCCCGGTGATCGTGACGGTGCGCTCGGTGCTGCGGGC
>CAYPTG010000433.1:0-2041 GCA_964413455.1 uncultured Mycobacterium sp.
GTTCGCGGCGGTCGCCTTCACCGCGTTTCGCGCCGACCGGTTCGCCGATTTCGCCCCATTCGGGATGGCCGGGGTCGGCGCGGCGGCCGGGACCATCTTCTTCTCCTATATCGGGCTGGATGCGGTGTCCACCGCCGGCGACGAGGTGAAGAACCCGCAGAAGACGATGCCGCGGGCCATCATCGCCTCGCTGGTCATTGTCACCGCGGTCTATCTGCTGGTCACCATCGCCGCGCTGGGCGCCCAGGCCTGGCCGGAGTTCGCCGAGCAGAAGGCCGGGCTGGCCGCCATCCTGGAGAAGGTCACCGGGGCGCACTACTGGAGCACGATATTGGCCGCCGGGGCGGTGATCTCGATCTTCTCCATCACCCTGGTGGTGATGTACGGGCAGACCCGCATCCTGTTCGCGATGGGACGCGACGGATTGCTGCCGTCGACCTTCGCCAAGGTCGACCCACGGACCATGACGCCGCGCACCAACACCATCATCGTCGCGGTGGTGGTGGCCATCCTGGCCGGCTTCGTCCCGCTGGACTACCTGGCCGATCTGGTGTCGATCGGCACACTGACGGCGTTCATCGTGGTGGCCATCGGGGTGATCATCCTGCGCCGGCGCGAACCTGATCTGCCGCGCGGGTTCAAGGTGCCCGGCTACCCGATCACGCCGGTGCTGGCGGTGTTGTCCTGCGGCTACATCCTGTTCAGTCTGCGGTGGTACACCTGGCTGGCGTTCGCGCTGTGGATTTCGGTGGCGATGGTGTTCTACTTCGTCTGGAGCCGGCATCACAGCGCGCTCAATCCCGGGGCGGTGGCAGAGGCCGATGTCACCGGAGTCGAGATCGTCCACCGGGACACGCCGTGACGGCCGCGCGACGCTGGAATATCAGCGCTGGTCGGGCGCAGCGGCTCGGGAGCGCGCCATGACAGTCGTGGTCGGCTACCTGGCCGGTAAGAGCGGCGCGGCTCCACTGCAACTGGCAGCCGGCCTGGCGCGCACCCTGCGGACCTCGATGACGGTGGTCAGCGTGGTACCCAAGGCCTGGGACTTCCCGTCGATGGCCCGGGTGGACGCCGAATACGCGGCCTGGGCCGATCAGCTGGCCACCGATTCGGCGCAGGATGCGCAGCGCAAGCTGGCGTCCATCGAGCACCCCGACGACGTGGTCTTTCGCAGCCATCCGCACCGTTCGGCACCCGGCGGTCTGATCGAGGTGGCCACCGAGCTCGACGCCGAACTGCTGGTGCTGGGCTCCTCGTCCAGCGGGCAGCTCGGCCAGGTGGTGGTGGGCTCCACCGCCGACCGGCTGCTGCACTCCTCGCCGGTGCCGGTGGCGATCGCGCCGCGCGGCTACCGCGGCCCGCGTGGCGGGCAGCTGACCCGCATCACCTGCGGATATCCCGGCACGCCGGAGTCGCTGCCGGTGGTCCGCCGGGTCGCCGCGCTGGCCGACCGGATCGGGGTGCCGCTGCGGGTGATCACCTTCGCGGTGCGTGGTCGGACTATGTATCCGCCGCCGGGGATCGGCCTGCACGCCGAGGACGCGATCCTGGCCGCATGGGAGGTCCAGGCCGCCGAGATGCTGACCCAATTGCGCACCGACGGCGTGGTCGGCGAGGACGTCACGTTGCAGGTGGTCAGCGGCGATGATTGGGGCCAGGCACTCGACGACGCCGACTGGCAGGACGGCGAGATGCTGGCGCTGGGCACCTCACCGCGCAGCACGATCGCGCACGTGTTCTTGGGCTCACGGGGCACCAAGATCCTGCGGGTCAGCCCGGTGCCAGTGCTGGTGCTGCCGGGTTAGCCCGCTTGCGTCTCAAGCGCCCAAACCGACACATGGGCGCGGAAGTGCGAGAGGAATGCGCCATTTCGTCGACTTGGGTATTTCGTCGACGTGGGTAAGCCAAGTTAGAACGGCAGGCCGAACAGCCGGGTGATGCTGGGCATCGGCAGCCCGATCGCCGGCAGGCCGATCGGTGGGGGCGGTGGCAGCGCGGGCAGGGCCAGCGCCGGCATCGCGATCAGCGCTCCGGCCACCTG
>CAYPTG010000434.1:0-2038 GCA_964413455.1 uncultured Mycobacterium sp.
TCGGCCGGCTTCGGCTCGGCCTGATTCGATGAGGTTTGCGGCGCCGGCGCCGGCGCCGGCGATCCGGCGCACCCACCGCTCATGGCGCTGACGGCGACCGCGAGAAACATCAGCAGCAACCGAACCCGGCTCACCGTCGGCACGGTCCAGGCCCCCTTCGGCAGGCTCCTATGGTCGCCGACAGACTATTACAGCCGAGCGTCTGCAGCCTGGCGCCGCCCTCAGCCCAGCCGCCCAGGCCGTCTAGCTCAACCGGGCCGCCCGGTTGATCGCCGACACCACCGCGCGCAGCGACGCCGTGGTGATCGAGGTCGCGATCCCGACACCCCATACCGTGCGGCCGCCCACCGAGGCCTCCACATAGGCGGCCGCGGCGGCCTCCTCGCCGGCGGCCATGGCGTGTTCGGAGTAGTCCAGAACGTGCACGTTGATACCAACGGTGCCCAATGCGTCGACGAACGCGGCCAGCGGACCGTTGCCCTCGCCGCGGATCTCGGTCTCCACCCCGTCGAGCTTCACGGTGGCTTCGATGACGTCGATGCCGCCGTCGGTCTCCGCTCCGATCACCCGCTGACGTATCCGCTCCAACGGCCGGATCGGCGTCAGGTACTCCTCGGCGAAGGCGTCCCACATTTCCTTCGAGGACACCTCGCCGCCCTCGTCGTCGGTGATCCGCTGGATCGCCTGGCTGAACTCGATCTGCAGCCGACGCGGCAGCACCAGCCCGTGCTCGGCTTTCATCAGGTAGGCCACCCCGCCCTTGCCGGACTGCGAGTTCACCCGGATGACGGCCTCATAGGTGCGGCCCACGTCCTTGGGGTCGATCGGCAGGTAGGGCACCTGCCACAGGATGTCGGCGACATCGCTGTCGGCCTCGTCGGCGGCGATCTTCATCGCGTCCAGGCCCTTGTTGATCGCGTCCTGGTGGCTGCCGGAGAACGCGGTGTACACCAGGTCGCCACCGTAGGGGTGGCGCTCGTGCACCGGCAGCTGGTTGCAATGCTCCACGGTGCGCCGGATCTCGTCGATGTTGGAGAAGTCGATCTGCGGGTCCACACCGCGGGAGAACAGATTCAGACCCAGGGTCACCAGGCACACGTTGCCGGTGCGCTCGCCGTTCCCGAACAAGCAGCCCTCGATCCGGTCGGCGCCGGCCTGGTAGCCCAATTCCGCTGCGGCGACGGCTGTTCCGCGGTCATTGTGCGGGTGCAGGCTCAGGATGATCGAGTCGCGGCGGGCCAGGTTGCGGCTCATCCACTCGATGGAGTCGGCGTAGACGTTCGGGGTGGCCATCTCCACGGTGGCCGGCAGGTTGACGATCAGCGGCCAGTCCGGCGTCGGTTCGATGACGTCGGCGACGGCGTCGCACACCTGTTTGGCATAGGCCAGCTCGGTGCCGGTGTAGGACTCCGGGGAGTATTCGTAGCGCCACCGGGTGCCGGGGTGTTTGGCCTGCTCCTCCATGCACTTGCGGGCCCCGTCGGTGGCGATTTTCATGACTTCGTCCCGGTCGGCGCGGAACACCACCCGGCGCTGCAGGATCGACGTCGAGTTGTAGAAGTGCACGATGACGTTGCGTGCTCCGGCACACGCCTGGAAGGTCCGCTCGATCAGTTCCGGCCGGCACTGGGTGAGTACCTGGATGGTGACGTCGTCGGGGATCGCGCCTTGCTCGATGATCTCCCGGACGAAGTCGTAGTCGGTCTGGCTGGCAGACGGGAAGCCGACCTCGATCTCCTTGTAACCCATGTTGACCAACAGGTCGAACATCCGGCGCTTGCGGGCCGGGCTCATCGGGTCGATCAGTGCTTGGTTGCCGTCGCGCAGGTCCACCGCGCACCACAGCGGCGCTCGGTCGGTCACTCGGTCAGGCCAGGTCCGGTCGGCCAGGGTGACCGGCTCCACCTCCTGACTGAACGACCGGTAGCGGTTGACCGGCATCGCGGAATTGCGCTGGGTGTTCCAGGCCGGCTGGCCCGCGGGGCGCGGTCCGTCCGGGGTTTTGATGGTCCGTGCCGACACATAGGCATCGACCGAG
>CAYPTG010000435.1:0-2030 GCA_964413455.1 uncultured Mycobacterium sp.
ACTATCTTTGCAAACACCAAGACCGCAGCGATTCGACTCGGCGCGAAGCGGCTCGTCTTTCGCGGGGAGAATCCCTACGAAGCGATGCTAGCGAAGGTGGTCGCGCTACTTGATTGCCCCGCAGGGGACTTCATCGACCGTCGTTGATGTCAAAGTGAGTCTGCCGGGGGCTATTCCGAATTACCCATCGTCGTCATCATCGGCTTGCCTGCCGATGAAGCCCGCCATTCCCGGGACGGTGAATGCGATGCGCCCACGTTCCGGCGAATAGACGATGCCCTTCTTGATGAGGCTTGCCCTGACCGGTCCCGCCGTGCTCTGCGATATCGACAGCGCGGAAGTCTTCGGCTCCTTCTCCCCCGTTTCGGCTATAGCCCGCAGGTACTTCCGTTCGGCGGGTGTCGCGCGATCCCACCGCGATGGATAGAAGCCTTGATCCAATTGTTCGCGTCCGATTTCGAGCGCGTCGTTGGCATCCTCCGATGTGAAAGGTGAGCCAGGGGCTATGTCCCAGATGGCTTTCCCGAACTCCTGCAAGAAGTACGGGTATCCCTCAGACGCGCGGCTGAGAGTGTCGAGCGCCTCGCTGGTGTAGTCACCGCCCATGCTCACCGCCGGGTCTCTTAGAGCGGCACGTGCCTCCTCCTCACCCAACGGACCGATGACACGGTAGAAAAACAGCCGTTCGGCGTAGGACCGAGCCTCACTCAGGACAGCAGGCAGGCTCGGCAACCCCGCGCCCACGATGTAGAACGCCCACCCCTCCTGATTCGCCTTGTGCTGCGCCATCACCAAGGCCGACAGCAGCACCGGGTCAAGGTCTTGCATCTCGTCAATGAACAAAGCCAGCGCGGTGCCCGTCTTGCTCGCGAACCCGCAGACCTCCTCCAGCAGTTCCTCTAGGTCGGCGGCGATGTCACTTTCGTCAACAGTTGAAGCGGGGGCGCTCACCGACACCCCCATCACCGACAGCGAGGAACCCTCGATGAGGTTGAGCAGCTTGTCCGCGAACTGCCCGAGCTGATGCTTTCTGCTATATCGGCGCAGTCCCATCCGCAGGGCGTTCGCCAGCTTCTTGTGGTTGACAAACGGGTTGCCGCTCGGAGTCTGCGCCTCCATCTCCACCGTGTACCAGCCATGATTCTCGGCATTCGCCCTTAGATGGTTCAGTAGCGAGGTTTTACCCACTCCGCGCAGCCCGGTGAGCATCATCCCCCGGTCGTAATTGCGGTGCGCCGCCTTCGCCACCAAAAGGTCGAAGGCATCCACCTCTACGTCCCTGCCCTGCAACGACGGCGGCTTACGCCCCGAGCCCGGGGTGTACGGGTTCAATTCAAGGTCCACGCGAAGCAGCGTACTTCTGAAAACTAGCGATTTATTGCACTTTATAGGTAATTTCCTACAGGAAATTACAAGAATCTAGAATCTGCGGTTCTAGGCTTCGCCATCCTTGACACTTCGCCATCACTGGTTCATCTGAAGTGTGGGCAAAATGTGGCCACCGGGCGGACAGAACGCCGCACAGCTAACAAGTAAGTAGCCCTTCACCTGCATAGGGCAGGATCAGGGCTATGGCGGTGGCGGAGGGATTTGAACCCTCGGACGGGGGTTACCCGTCACACGCTTTCGAGGCGTGCTCCTTAGGCCGCTCGGACACGCCACCGTGGAAAAGCTTACGGCCGCCGCCCCAGCTAGCCCAAATCACCGGTGCCGGGCGAAAAACGCGTCAAGCAGAGCGGCGCAGTCGTCGGCCAACACCCCGCCGCGCACCTGCGGGCGGTGGGTGAGCCGCCGGTCGCGCAGCACATCCCACAACGAGCCGGCGGCGCCGGTCTTCGGCTCCCACGCACCGAACACCACCCGCCCGATCCGGGCCATTACCAAGGCTCCGGCGCACATGGTGCAGGGCTCGACGGTCACCGCCAGAGTCGCCCCCTCCAACCGCCAACCGTCGCCGTGTGTACGGGCCGCCGCGCGCAGCGCGAGGATTTCGGCATGTGCCGTCGGATCGCCAAGTGCCTCACGGGAAT
>CAYPTG010000436.1:0-2023 GCA_964413455.1 uncultured Mycobacterium sp.
GGCCGACCCGGTGGGTTTGGCGGGTGTGCAACCCAAGGTCAGCGCCGGCATTCTGTCGATGCCCACGCAAACCAGTTCGGGGCCAGCGATTCTGAAACTCACACCTTCGAAGTACCCGCTGCTCGTCGAAAATGAGCACTTCTTCATGACTATGGCGGCGGCATGCGGTCTGAGGGTCGCCAAGACTTCGGTGCTATCCGATGGCGAAGGCCGAAGTGCCTTGCTCGTAACGCGATTCGACCGCGAAGGGGCCGCCCGTATTGCGCAAGAGGACGCCTGTCAAGTCGCCGATGTGTATCCCGCGTCCAAGTACCGCATCAAGACCGAGACTGCCATCACCGGACTTGCCGAGGTGTGCGCGCGGGGCGGCGGTTCCAGGGTGGCTGCAGTCGCGGAACTGTTCAAAACTGTTGTCTTCTCATGGCTTATAGGCAACGGCGATCTGCATGGTAAGAACCTGTCGATCTACAACCCGAAGGGAATGTGGGAACCGACGCCCGCCTACGACCTGCTGTGCACTCAGCCCTACGTAGGTTGGAACGACCCGATGGCGCTCAATCTCTACGGCCGTGCCAACAAGTTGAGCCGCACAGATTTCATCGAAGCAGGCGAACGTCTAGGACTGCGCCTACGCGCCGTGGCGAACTTGATCGACGCTATTGTCGATGCCGCACAGCCCTGGCCCGACCGGTGTGATCAGATCGGCTTCGATGATCGTCAAACCGGGCTTCTTGCGAGCATGCTCCGCACGAGAATGGACAGTCTCAAGCAGAAATCAGGGTCGAACACTGACAGGTCGAACACTGACAGGTCGAGCCGATGACGGGAATCGAACCAAGAGCACACCTCTTTCCAGTGAGGCGTTGCAATGAGGCAGGTCACCTGGGTTCGGCCGCGGACCCTCGCCGTTTGTCCTCATACATTGCGGCATCGGCACGTCTGAGCAATTGTTCTGGTTCTTCGGGCTCGGTCGCCAGTGCCATCCCGATCGCCGCGCCGACGGTCAATTGTAGGTCGGGGCTGATCGAAATCGGCTCGAGCAGAGACCGCCGGATGCGGTCAACCACCAGGGCGCTGGCGCGAGCATCTGCCCCGGGCAACAACACAACGAATTCGTCGCCGCCGAGCCTTCCCGCGGACAAACCTCCGGCATCGGCCCGACCTACGACGTCGACTTGGGCGCGAGTTTCCTCAGCAAGGCGCCGAGCAGTTTCGCGCAACACCCGGTCGCCCGCTTCGTGGCCGTATTCGTCATTGACCTCTTTGAACTGGTTGAGGTCGATGAAGATGGCGGCCACCGGCTCTGTTGGTGTTGCGTCAGCCAGCATGTTGGCCATGGCGTTGCTCAGATACCGTCGATTCGGTAGCCCGGTCAGCGAGTCATGCAGGCTGAGGCGTGCCAGTTCGGCCTGCGCCCGGCTCAACTGGGCCGCTTTGACGTCATAGGCGACCAATTGCGCCGCCTGCAGGTCGACGTCCGTCCAGGGCGCGCTCACCCCGCTGACATCCTCCAGCCAGGTATCGAATGACTTCCTCGGATTGATCAATCCGGTGGAATGTGCGTGCGGATCCCCCAGCCAACGGAGCTGCTGTGGACGTTCTCGCCGAAACCAAACTACGAAGTCGTCCGGCGCAACGAGCGGGACGAACAAGCAGCCGGCCACCGCGCGGGAGGCAGGCGCCGATTGTTTCAGGCTTTCGGTGGACCAGGGGCCGTCGCCGGACTCGCCTGAACGGATTGCACTTGCGAGCCTTCGCACGGCATCTTCGAACGGCGCTGCACCGATCGACCGGTATTGCCCGTCAACGCAGACTGCTGCGCCGTCCGCGCGGCAGAGCGCCAGCAGGTCACTGGAGCCCGACGTGATTCCGTCGGCGACGGCGAGAGCGCTGTGCATCGCGGCCCTGAGCCGCGCGCGGATGGAGTCGCGGGTGAACAGATCGCTCAGCTTGGAGATCTGTTCAGCTGACGAGAGTTGAAGTTTTGCCTGCAGGACGACGAGTTCACAGGCTCGACGTCGCC
>CAYPTG010000437.1:0-2021 GCA_964413455.1 uncultured Mycobacterium sp.
TCAGCACCCCGCGCCTGAGGCCGATCGGTAGCGCCGCTTCAGCAAGCTTGCGGAGCCGATTTGGGCTCCCAGTCGTCGGCGGGCGCAGAGTCCGGGGGGCGTCAACTACGGCCGGATCCATTTCGATAACCGCATCCGAATACAGGCGGCGCCATTCACGCGCAAAGCGCGATCTCGAACCTGGCTCCCATGGCTTCGCTGATCCCGCGAAATGCACGATCACAGGATCGTGCAAGGCGGCTAATCCTCTGTGCGCCTGCGCCCAGATATCGAAAACATTGAAGGTTTGCGGTAGCAGGTCGAAGCGGTCGGCGAACAGCAAGTTGTAGACATCCTGATCCTGCAAGGTGAGGACATGCCTCGCTAGTAGCTCTTGTGCCCGGTCCCCGACCCGCTCCCGGCGCATGCGTTCGAGTGACATCCGGAGAACACCCGCATTGAAATACGGTTGCCGAGGCGTCCCGAACAAGTGTGTGCCGCCGGGATTGAGCTCGGCAACACCGCCGATTGGGTGTCGGAGTTCCCACGCGAGCAGGTCGTCAAGCGGGGCGCGGACCATCGTGTCCATATCGAGATACAGCACGTCGTCGACGTCGGGCAGCAAGTCACCGAGAAACAGCTTGGAGACCGACATGTACCAGTAATTGTCGATCAACCCCCCGGAGTAGAGCGTTTTCAGTTCCGAGGCGATCCGCACTGTCAACTTGATGCCGGATTCGGCCGCTGCCGATTCGATCCGGGTGCGAAGCTTGTTGTCGACGGTCGGTGGGCTGACTAGGATAACGCCGTCAGCTTTACGGCCGAATTCAGCAAGCTGGGCAAAGTTGCAGGGAAGATAGCGGAGATAATTCTCATCGGCCGTAAAGACGATCGACACCATGAAATGCCATCCTAAACGAAGGGGATCGAGGGACTCCGTTCTTGGATCGGAAAGTATCCTCTGACTTGTGAAGATCGTGGTCGTGGGGGCGGGTCTGATCGGCAGCGGAATCGCCAACGCTTTCGCGCGGCAGGGCCATTTCGTAACCGTGCTTGCACCTCGGCGGAATCCTGCGATCACCGGCGGCGTGGGGTTCGTTCATGGCCGCGTATCACTCGGTTCGCGCGTCGCAGATGTTTTCAATGGAGCTGAAGTGGTGGTTGATGCGGCCTCAGCGAGCGTGCCGGCCGCCGTCCAGGGATCACCCGCTGCAACTGCGGCATCGTGTATCGGCACCTCCGCCTGGGTGGCGGAGCAGGCAGTCGAAGCAGGCATGGGTTGTATTGTTTATCTCTCCTCGGGGGGCACGGTCTACGGCCCAGGGGTGGAACCGCATCGCGAGGATGCAAGTCTCCGGCCGGTTTCGTCGTACGGCGCAATGAAGCTGGCTTCCGAAGTAATGATCGGGGCGATCACTCGCGGAACCGCGACGCGCGCGGTGTACCTGCGTGTCTCCAACGCATATGGGCCCGGCCAGAACCTGGCCAAACCGCAGGGCATCATCGGCGTGGCATGGCGGAACTTCCTAGACGGACGGCCGACCGTACTGTCCGGTGCACCTACTGTCGTTCGTGACTTCGTCTTCATCGACGATGTCGGGAACCTGTGCGTTACCGTTGCCGATTCAGATTTTTCGGGCGCTCTCAACGCGGCGTCCGGCCGCGGTGTCAGCCTCGAGGAGTTGCTCAAAACCATGTCCGACGTGGCCGGAACCGACTTCGAACTGGTACAGGAAAAGGCGCGTGATTTCGATGTAATTCACTCAGTGCTTGATATCAGCACTGCCCGCGGGCTCGGCTGGGAGCCGAGAGTGCCCCTCCGTGAGGGTCTCAGACGTACCTGGCGCTGGATTGCCCGCGAGGACATTCCAGCACCTCACCTTTGAGCCGCAACAACACCCGTGCTCACGAGCGATATTTTCCCAAGGCAAGACCCCCCGACGGGGCTCCACACACAGGGCATCCGCAACCCGAAGCGACCCCCAACTATGTCGTATCGGGCCGATTCTTCATGTACCTAAATCGGCTTATGTCGTACCCAC
>CAYPTG010000438.1:0-2019 GCA_964413455.1 uncultured Mycobacterium sp.
CGGGGACTGACAGCCCACCGGCAAAGGCGGCGGCGGTGGCGGTTGCGGGCCGTCGTCGGCGTTGGCGTTGGCGTTGGCGGGCACAGCGCACAGCAGCGTTGCTGCCGCCGCGGCCACGGTGAGCACAATCCTCATGCGCAGATGGTAGCCCGACTCGCAGCCCCCGGTATGCTGCGGGAATGGTCCGAACCCTTTCCTCCCTTGCTGTCCTTGCCGCTGCCGCCGTCGTTGCTGGCGCTGCACCCGCTCACGCCGACGTGATCGTTCCGCTCGATCCCAACGGTGCCGCCCTGGTGGCGACACCGAGCGGCAACACTCGATGTGAGGTGCACAGCGATTTCGTGACGTGCGCTGTGGCGTTCGTCAATCCGCCGGCCGCGGCGTCCGGCCCGGCCAACGCGGTCACCCTCAGCGTTACCGGGGACATCAGCTATTTACAGGGCGACTGGGGTGGTCGGCCGGCTACCACGATGGATTACGGGACGACGTACGCGGCGAATGGCTGGACGATCAGTCCTAGTCCGTCGGGGACGCGGTTCACGAAGTGGGTGTCGACGTTTGATGTGTCCACGGCGGGTGTGACGGGCACGAAGCAGAGCAGCTAGGGGAAGGCCGGAATCAAGTTCTCCTCATTTCGGGGCGATGGTCATGCACAGTTTTGTGCTGATGTAGTAGCGTCGCCGTCGCCCCCGTAGCTCACTCGGAAGAGCAGCGGACTTTTAATCCGCGGGTACGGAGATCGAAACTCCGCGGGGGCACCACTATCTCGTCACGCCGCCCGGAACGGATTGAGCCGGTCGACGGCCTCTACCCGCCGGACGTCTTTGACCTTGGTGTAGACCTGCGTGGTCTGGATCGAGGTGTGCCGCAGCAGTTCCTGCACCGTGCGCAAGTCGGCGCCGTCGTCGAGCAGCGTGGAGGCGTACCAGTGCCGGAGGCTGTGAGGTGTGCCGGCGATGTCCGCCCGGCGCATTGCCTGGCCAATGATGTCGCTGACGCTCTTTGGGTGGATGTGTTCACCGGGGCGCCGCGCGTTGCCGGGGAACCACCAGCCGCGTTGCGGCATGGTCGACGCCACCTCGGCCAGCATCGGATGCAGCGGTACCCACGCGCGTTTCTTGCCTTTACCGATGACGAAGATTTTTCGGCCTCCCAAGTCGAGGTCTTCGCCGCGAACCTTGGCGATCTCAGCTACCCGGAACCCGGCAAGGGCGGCGAGCATGATCATGACGCGGGTGCGGTGGTGCATCCGCATGGTCAGCAGTGTCACTAGGCCGTCGTCGGAGGTGGGGCGCGGGGCGCGTTCGGGCCGGCGCGGTGAGGACAGCTTGCGCATCGGGTTGTCGGATCGACGGTCGGTGAGGCACAGCCACTTGTGCCAGCTCGACAGGTACGAGTAGTAGGTGGCCGCGGTGCTGGCCGACCATTCGGTGCGGGCGGCTGTCCAGCGCACGACGTCGATGGGTTGCACTTGGATTGGCCCAATTCCGATGTCGTTGAGGAATTGCTGGATTACCCGGGCGCGTTCGCGGACTGTCTTCATGGACCTGCGGGCGGATACTTGCCAGAGCACCCATTCCTCAATGAGGGGGTGTAGCTGCATAGCTGCATGTAGGTGAATGGCGTCACTCCCCCGTCTCGTCGGTGGGACGAAGTTGAATACATTCGAGCTACGGGTCGGGCTCGGCTTCGCTCTACCGTGACCTGGGCGTTCAGGGACTGTGACGTTCATGCGGCTATCTTGCTGAGGTCGTCCCCATGTTTGGTTCTGATAATCCCAGGTCCCAGGTTCGAGCCCTGGTGGGGGCACTCAGAGGTGTATTACTTCGGCTGATGCTTTCCATTTCGTCTTCGGCTGATGCTTGACAGCTATTTCGGCTGATCCTGGGCCTTGCCCCCATGTAGTGGACACGGGATTTGTGGTTATGCGGCTTCGGGCAGAGTAGCCGGTGTCAGGGTCCTTTTGACCTGTTCCCGGTTTCCCGGACACCGAGGTTGAGGCGATGATCGTCTCAACGG
>CAYPTG010000439.1:0-2014 GCA_964413455.1 uncultured Mycobacterium sp.
CCGCGCGGGCCGCCGACGCTGAACTCGCCCTGGTTTTGGCAATCCTGCGGGCCCGACATCTGTTCGCCGGCGAACAACACCTGCCAGGCTTGCGTCAGGCGCTCGGCCTGACCGAGGACGGCAGCGACGACCGGGCCCGGGTCGACGCCGCCGAGCAGCAGGCCCGCGAGCTGCTGGCCGCCCTGCAGGCCACCGGGTGGGACGCCGATCGCGCCGGCGAACTCACCGACCAACCGCAGGTCGTGGAGATCCTGCGGTTCGCCGCGCAGCAGGTGGTGCCGCGGCTGGCCGGCACCGCCGCGGAGATCGATCAGGTGCTGCGCGCCCTGGACGGCCGCTACATCGCGGCCGGGCCGTCCGGCTCCCCGCTGCGCGGTCTGGTCAACGTGCTGCCCACCGGGCGCAACTTCTACTCGGTGGACCCCAAGGCCATGCCGTCGCGGCTGGCCTGGGAAACCGGTGTGGCAATGGCCGATTCACTGCTGGCCCGCTACCGCGCCGACCACGGCGACTGGCCCCGCTCGGTGGGACTGTCGGCCTGGGGCACGTCGGCGATGCGCACCTCCGGCGACGACATCGCCGAGGTGCTGGCGCTGCTCGGGGTGCGCCCGGTGTGGGACGACGCCTCCCGGCGGGTGGTCGGCCTGGAGCCAATTGGGTTGGCGGAGTTGGGCCGTCCACGCATTGACGTCACCGTGCGGATCTCCGGCTTCTTCCGGGACGCCTTCCCGCACGTGGTCACCATGCTCGACGACGCGGTGCAGCTGGTGGCCGCCCTCGACGAGCCCGCCGACCAGAACTACGTCCGCGCCCACGTCACCGCCGACCTCACCGAGCACGGCGACCAACGACGCGCCACCACAAGGATTTTCGGCTCCAAACCGGGAACCTACGGTGCCGGGCTGCTGCAACTCATCGACAGCCGCAACTGGCGCGACGACGCCGACCTGGCGCAGGTCTACACCGCATGGGGCGGCTTCGCCTACGGCCGCGGGCTGGACGGAAGATCGGCCGCCGACGACATGCGCCAGCAGTATCGCCGGATCGTGGTGGCCGCCAAAAACACCGACTCCCGCGAACACGACATCGCCGACTCCGATGACTACTTCCAGTACCACGGCGGCATGGTGGCCACCGTGCGGGCGCTGACCGGCCAGGCCCCGGAGGCCTACATCGGTGACAACACCCGGCCCGACGCGGTGCGCACCCGCACCCTGTCCGAGGAAACCACCCGGGTGTTCCGGTCCCGGGTGGTCAACCCGCGCTGGATGGCCGCCATGCGCCGACACGGCTACAAAGGAGCCTTCGAGATGGCGGCCACCGTGGACTATCTGTTCGGCTACGACGCCACCGCCCAGGTGATGGCCGACTGGATGTATGAGGAGCTCACCGCCCAGTACGTGATGGACCCGCAGAACCGGAAGTTCCTGGCCGAATCCAACCCGTGGGCGTTGCACGGCATGGCCGAGCGGCTGCTGGAGGCGGCCGGCCGCGGCATGTGGCAGAAGCCGGAGCCGGAGACGCTGGCCGGGCTGCGCCAGGTGCTGCTGGAGACCGAGGGGGAGTTGGAGGGGCGCTAGCGCGGCGACGATGCGGGCCGTCGGCCCGAGGAGGAGCCGTGCAATGAGGCCGTAGCGCGGCGACGATGCGGCCGGGCTCGGTAGGTTGGTCACATGGCAGCCATCACATTCGACGACGTGTCCAACGCCAAGTACGTCCTGCTCACCACGTTCACCAAGGACGGCCGGCCCAAGCCCACCCCGATCTGGATCGCCCGCGACGGCGACCGCTCGGTGGTAATCACCGAAAGGGACTCCTGGAAAGTCAAGCGCATCCGCAACACCCCACGGGTCACCCTCGCGGTGTGCGATATGCGCGGCAAGGTCGTCAAGAGCGAACCCGTTGAGGCCGTCGCCGCGGTGCTCGACGACTCCGAAACCGAGGCCGTGTACCGGGCGATCAAGAAGCGCTACGGCATCGTCGGGCGGGTGTTCTACTTCTTCTCCAAACTGCG
>CAYPTG010000440.1:0-1991 GCA_964413455.1 uncultured Mycobacterium sp.
CAGGGCGAATTCCCAATTCCATACGCCAACAACGTGGTACGACTTCCCCGGCCCGGCATTGCTACTGGCCGGCGCGAAGGAACCGCGAGTGGTCCGAAGCCGGATGCGGCGGCTCCACCGGGGCAACATCGGCAGCACATTCGTCATCCATGATCGGGCGGGTCATGGGCTCCCCCTGCAATTCCCCGAATGGTTCAACCGGAGCGTCGACGAATGGATCAGTAGCGTCACCTGAACAGCGCGGCGTCAGGATGGAACCAGCACCGAGTCCAGCCAGTCGAACACCACCTGGTTGCGAAACCTCGGAGCCAGTGGGGCGCAATGATATTCGCCGCCCTGTGCCCGGGTGAACTCGAACTGTGTGCGCGAGGCCGCGGACGTCAGCGCGTTGTAAAGAGCCGCTCCGTCGGCGCTGGTGACGAACTGGTCCCCTTCGTAGGAGGTCACCAGCGTGTGGGCGGTGACTTCACCGATCAGTTCGGCGCTCATGTTGTAGGCTGCCACGATGTCCAGCAGGCCGACGATGTCGGTGATCACTCCCCCAGACGTCGCTATGTTGTGAAATCCGGGGTCATAGATCGAACCACGTTTGTTCACAGTGAATTTCAGCGACTGCCGGCCTTCCACCCCGTGCTCCGGGATATGGGAGTACAGCCCCTGGAAGCCCTCGTTGGTGATTCCGCCGGTGTTCTCCTGCAAGGCATTGGTCAGCGCCGACCACATGACCGAGTTGCTCGTGGTGCCGGGATCGGACACCAGCGCCTTGATGCGAGGCTCGGCGGCCGCCGCCCGCACAACAAGCAGACCACCCAGGCTCCAACCGGTCAGAGCGATCGCGTCGGGGTTCACCTCGGGTTGGCCGACGAGGAAGTCGACGATCGGTGTGATCACGTCCCCCCAATAAGGGGTGAAAGGGATGTTCTGCTCGAAGATCAGCGAGCCCTGGCCAGGGCCTTCGAAGATGATCGCGTTGTAGCCGCGTTCGACGGCGGTCGCTGCTCCGTAGGTGTAGACGTCGATGAGCTGGGCGTCGCTGCCGTTGTTGATGATGACCGTCGGCTTGGGCCCCTCGCCCGGGGCGCGCACCCAGTAGGCCGGGATGGTGATGTCCCGCCGCGCGGGCTGCCCGCCCGGTGCGAGGAAACGCACCGACGCGGGGATCTCCACCCGCTCGAAGGCCGGCTCAAGCAACGCGGCGGCCGCCGCCCAGCAGTCCTGCATCGTCGCGTAGGCCGCAGCCTCACCGGCGGGGTTGGTGGTGCCGAGCACGAAGAACAGCGCACAGTTGTAGTACATCGCCGCACGCAGATAGCCGTCGCGGGCGGCGGCCGTGTGGCCGAGGGCTCGCTGCGCATCCGCCCCGGCCCGCACCCCTGCGCCCAGCGCGCTGAACGCATCGACATAGGGTTGGTAACCCGGGATGCCGGCCGGCCCGGCGGCTGCCATCGCGGCCCGGACCGCTGCGGATGTCGCCTCGACCTCGCCGGGATCCCCTGCGCCGTAGGCAACAGCGCCGATCGCGAACAGCGTCTCGAAGTTGAGGTCAGGCTGTTGCGGGAACGGACGATCGGGCCCGGCGATCGACGAGTCTGGGTCCGATTCAGGGTCCGCCCACACCAATGGCGCTAACGGTCCGAACAGCGAACCCGCCCCGATTCCAGTGCCGGTAGCAGCGGCAAGGCGAAGCAGAGTCCGTCTGTCCACGCGGTGAGTGTAGCGGCGCCGGCGGTGCTACCAGCATTACTACTTAGGTAGCAACCCGCGGCGATGAGGTATCGAGGGCAATGGCTTTGTCGGCTCAGCAGCCGCCTTCGACTTTCCGGTCGGGGTGGCCCCGCTCATCGAGACGGATGTCGATCGTCTCGCCGTTGGACAGTTGGACGCGAACCGTTTGCTGCCCGACCCATTCGATCTTGGTCGGTGCCACGAAGTCGCCGTTCACGCAGCCGAGATCGTGTTCGCGCGAAAGCATTCCATTCTTGACCTGTACG
>CAYPTG010000441.1:0-1988 GCA_964413455.1 uncultured Mycobacterium sp.
CCGAGTCGGTGTTGTTCTTGAACAGGTAGATGTCCCCGCCGATACCCTCGTCGGCGAGGCGCTGCTCGGCGTCGATCAGCAGTTCCTCGAGCACCCGCTCGCCGGCGTGATCGTGCTCGACGAGCTGGAGAAGGTCGTCGCATTCGGCCGTGGCGTACTCCGGGTGCGACCCGACGTCCAGGTACAGGCGCGCCCCGTTGCGCAGGAAGACGTTGGAGCTGCGGCCCCAGGACACCACCCGGCGGAACAGATAGCGGGCCACCTCGTCCGGGGATAGCCGGCGATGTCCACGGAAAGTGCAGGTGACACCGAACTCGGTTTCGATGCCCATGATTCTGCGCTGCACGGGTTGAGCCTACCGGGGTTGAGGCTGACGGGGCGGTCACAAACTCACCGGAGGTGACAGGGGCATCACAACTCGGCGTGGTGATTCTCGCCGGCGCGAGACTTTCACTAGGCTGTTGGGGTGCATCTGGATGCCAAGACTTTCGCGCGCAAGCTGTGGGTACCGCTTGCCGTCGTTGCGGGCATCGTGGTGGTGTTCCTGAGCTGGCGGGTGCCGGAGCCGGAGACTCACGGGCCCCGGCCGTCACCGCTGGTAGACACCGTTTCTTATATGCAGCTGGTGCCGGCTCAGGAAGTCGCCCCGGCACCGAATTACGGTGCGCGCACCGAATAAGCCGCCCAAGATCGCCGCGCCCAAGCAGCGACGAGTTCAGCTGTCCGCGGTCCCCAGCAACGCCTCCAGCGCCGCACCGGTGATCCGGCGAAACGCCCGGCGCGGCCGGCTGGCGTCCAGAATCGCCACCTCCAGGGTCGACGGCCCGAGCACCCGGGGTTCGGCCGCCGGAGTGGCGTTACCGGCGGAACTGCTGATGCCGGCCCGTAGCGCCTCCACCGCGATCCCGACGGCGTCACCCAGTTCGGCGTTCTCCGAGTAGGTCTGCTTGAGCGCGGTAATGATCGGCTCGGTGGTGCCGCCCATCACCACGAAACGCGGCTCGTCGGCGATCGAGCCGTCGTAGGTGATCCGGTACAGCTCGGGTTCCTTGGTCTCACCGAAATGCGCTACCTCGGCCACGCACAGCTCGACTTCGTAGGGTTTGGCCTGCTCGGTGAAGATGGTGCCCAGCGTCTGGGCGTAGACGTTGGCCAACTGCCGGCCGGTGACATCGCGCCGGTCGTAGGCGTAGCCACGGGTGTCGGCGTACTGGATGCCACCGCGGCGCAGGTTGTCGAACTCGTTGAACCGGCCGACCGCGGCGAAGCCGACCCGGTCGTAGATCTCGCTTATCTTCTGCAGCGACCGGGACGGATTCTCGGCGACAAACAGCACACCACCGGCGTAGGCCAGCGCCACCACACTTCGCCCCCGGGCAATTCCCTTGCGCGCCAATTCGGAACGCTCGCGCATCGCCTGTTCGGGCGAGATGAAATACGGGAAGCTCACGCCTCCCCCATCCGCGGCGCCTCATTACTGGGGCCCCCACCTGGACCGAATTCGTCAGTGCGGGTACGGGTTTCGATCACCTCGCGGGCCAGCCGGGAGATCCGCTCCTCGGTGACCTCCTGCGCACCGTCGGCGTCGATGGTGACCGCCGTCGGGTAGATGCCGCGGACCAAGTCGGGACCACCGGTGGCCGAGTCGTCGTCGGCGGCGTCATAAAGAGCTTCGACGGCCACCTTGAGCGCCGAATCCGCGTCTGTCACAGCGGGATACAGCTTTTTCATCGACGACCTGGCGAATAGCGAACCGGAGCCGACAGCCTGGTAACCCTCTTCCTCCAGATGGGTTCCGCCCGCGGCGTCGAAGGTGACGATCCGACCGGCCGCGGCAGGGTCGGGCGCGTCGATGTCGTAGCCGACCAGCAGCGGCAGCGCCACAAAGCCCTGCAGCGCCGCACCGAGGTTGCCGCGCACCATGATCGCCAGCCGGTTGACCTTGCCGGCGAACGTCATCGGGACGCCTTCGAGCTTCTCGTAGTGCT
>CAYPTG010000442.1:0-1986 GCA_964413455.1 uncultured Mycobacterium sp.
ATCGCACCGTGCAGGTGGGTCCGCATACCGCGCGGATGCTGCTGGCCAAGAATCCGGCAGGCTGGCAGGAGGCGCTGTCGATGGTCGACAAAACCGCTGCCGGAGTAGTGATCTCGGTCAACGGCCAGGTCCCCGACGGCGAAGACCTGTCCTGGCTGTGGGATGTCCGCTTCGAGCATTTCGAGGGCACCTCGGTGGTAGCCGCAGGGGAACGCGGAACCGACCTGGCGGTGCGGCTGGGCTACGCCGGCGTCGAGCACTCGCTGGTGCACGACACCGTCAAGGCCATCGAGTCCTGCCCAACCGGGCATGTCGAGGTGGTCTGCAATTACACGGCGTTTCTGCAGTTACAGCGGGCGTTGGAGAGGGCTTCCGGGGGGCCAGAGCGCAGCGGCACGAGGGAAAACCCGGCATGACAGTACGCATCGGCCTGGTGCTGCCCGATGTGATGGGCACCTACGGCGACGGCGGCAACGCGGTGGTGCTGCGGCAGCGGCTGCGGCTACGTCACATCCCGGCCGAGATCGTGGAGATCACCCTGGACCAACCCGTACCTGACTCGCTGGACCTCTACACCCTGGGCGGTGCCGAGGACTACGCGCAGCGGCTGGCCACCCGGCATCTGCTGGCCCATCCCGGCTTGCAGCGGGCCGCCGGGCGCGGCGCCCCGGTGCTGGCCATCTGCGCGGCCATCCAGGTGCTGGGCCACTGGTATGAGACCTCGGCCGGGGAACGGGTGGACGGGGTGGGCCTGCTCGATGTCACCACCTCACCGCAGCCGGAGCGCACCATCGGCGAGGTGGTGTCTACGCCGCTGATCGACGGGCTCTCCGAGCCGCTCACCGGGTTTGAAAACCACCGGGGCGGAACGGTTCTCGGCCCCGACGCCCGTCCGCTGGCGGCGGTGACCAAGGGGGCCGGCAACCGGCTGGGCGACGGGATCGACGGCGCGGTCCAGGGCAGCGTCTTCGCGACGTATCTGCACGGCCCGTGCCTGGCCCGCAACCCCGAGTTCGCCGACCTGCTGCTGACCCGGGTGGTGGGCACGCTGCCGCCCTTGGAGTTGCCCGAGGTCGAGCTGCTGCGCCGAGAGCGGCTGGCCGCCCCCCGCCGCGTGTAGCAGCCCCTTTGCGCCCAAACCGACATTACGCAGCAGAATTGCGAGTAAACCGCACCATTTCGTCGATCTCGACGCCGCTGCGCCGGATATAGGCGTCGCGTACCCGAACCAGCACTTCTGCAGGTCGGTCCTCGGCAACAACCCTGATGACCTCCCAACCAAGGTCGGCCAGCATGGGCAGGCGCCGCAGATCCCTCACATACTGCTGGCGGTCAGTGCGATGCTGGTCTCCGTCGTACTCGATCGCCAGTTTGATGTCGCGCCATCCCATGTCCAAAAAGGCGATGGGACAGCCATTTTCAACAATGGGGATCTGCGTCTGCGGTATCGGAAGTCCGCCATCGATCAGCAACAGACGAAGCCAGCTCTCCTTCGGCGATGCCGCGCCGGCGTCGACCAAGGGGAGTAATTCCCTGAGTTGCCGGACACCTCTGACCGGACCGTAGCGTCGGATCAAGACTTCGACAGCTGCGCTCTCGTATCGCGTCGAGCGCATCAAAGCATCCAGACGGGCGATCGCGGCGGATCGGCCGAGGTGACGGCCCATATCGAACGCGGTTCGCACCACGGCAGTAACCGGCAGACCGCCTACCTGCACAATCTCGTCCTCGGCGAGACGATCCATCCTGACGATGAGGCCCGGCTGACGCCGCTTCTCGTCCACCAGGACTTCGATCGGTTCGTCGTCATCAACCCACGCGGCCCCATGCAGGGCCGATGCCGCCACACCGGCGACCACCCCGGTGCGGTTGGTGGTCAACCACGCACCTAGTGCACGATCGTGCAACGACGGCCTGGTGTTCTTCGGGATGTACACCCCACGAAACATCGGGCGATACCAGCGACGCATTTTGTGACGGCTCAAC
>CAYPTG010000443.1:0-1980 GCA_964413455.1 uncultured Mycobacterium sp.
CAGGCGGCGCCGGCGCCGTCGGCCGCCAGCCAGGGCACACCGCTTCCGCCGGGTGCAAGCCAAGGCACGCCGCTTTCGGCGGAGGCCAGCCAGGGCACACCGCTTCCGTCGGGTGCAAGCCAGGGCACCCCGTCGCCCGCCGGGGCGAGCCAGGGCACACCGTCGGCTGCCGGGGCGAGCCCGGCGGCGTCTCCGGCGCCAAGCGCCGGGGCCGCCCCGGCGAGCACGCCGGCGCCTACCCCGGCGGCCGGAGCTAGCCAGGGCACGCCGCTGGTCGCACCGACCACCACAGCGGTAGTGCCGGCCGGGTAGCGCGACGCGACTAGGTCAGTGGGACGCGCAAGGATGCCCACCGGTCCGGCGGCGCGGCGGGGGCGGCCATGGGTCGCTTCCGGCGGACGCGACCGCCGGGTCGGCGGCATCATCTCTCATGAGGACGCTGCCCAATGAAGGTTTGTGCCCACATCCTCTACGGGCCGTTCAATAACGGGCACGAACGGTTCGGGAGCGTCGAGGCTGCCGTGGAGTTCTTCACTCGCGAAGTGGCCGGGGTCGACTTCGGTACCGGACTGGGAAGCGCCGAATACGGCGACGAGCAGGTGATGGACCTTTATCCCCAATGCGATTCGTGCACAAGTAACGAGTGCTACCACGATTACCCGATGGCCCGCTACGGAGTGGATTCCCACGGCGACGTGATCAAGAAGGCCATATGAGGCGCGCGCCTTTGATCCCTCCCCTCCCCGGAGCGGGATGGGAGAACCCGTCACGTCCCGCGGCGACGATCGACGTTGTGCGCCCGCCCTGTCGGATCCCGGTCGCCGGGCGAGTTCGGCGACGTCGATGACTTCTCCCTGGACTACTGGAGTGACCGGAGGTCGTAGCGCGCAAGCCCGGTCGTTCAGGGCCGGGTTAGCGCATCAACTTCCCTCGTGTGGCGCCATCGGGGCGCCGTTGGTTTTCGATGTACTGCCGCACTATCGAGATAGGCGCGCCGCCGCATGAGGCGGCGAAATAGCTTGGGCTCCAAAGGTGTCCGTTCAAGCTGTGTTGGTTGATCCAGTACCTGTACTGGTCTCGCAGCAGCCGGGCCGAGACACCTTTAAGGCTGTTCACCAGCTTTGAGATGGGGATCTTCGGGGGATATTCGACCAGCAGGTGGACATGGTCATGCTCACCGTTGAACTCGACCAGGGCGGCCTCGAAGTCCTCGCACACATCACGCATCACCTGCTCGCAGAGGGTGAGGAGTTCGTCGGTCAGGACCCCGCGGCGATATTTGGTGATGAAGACCAAATGGACGTGAAGTTTAAAAACAACACTGCGGCCACGCCTAAAGTTGTCTCGACTTGTCACAGACCAAATGTATTCTCTGGGTGTGCAGTTGCGGTACAACTACCGCGTCTATCCGACGCCGGGCCAGCGCACAGCGTTGGCCCAGGCGTTCGGTTGCGCGCGGGTGGTCTTCAACGACTGCATTCGGTTGCGGCAGGAAAATTACGCCGGGGGGGTGAAGATCGGCGATACCGACGTGCAGCGACACGTCGTCACCGCGCGAAGTCCACACCGGAACGGGCCTGGCTGTCCGAGGTGTCGTCGGTGGTGTTGGTGCAGGCGTGTCAGGATGCCCGGCGGGCCTACCGCAACTGGTTCGATTCGATGGCCGGCAGACGCAAGGGCCGCAAGGTAGGTGCGCCCCGGTTCCGCTCGCGCAAGGACTACCGTCAGGCGATCCGGTTGACCCGCAACGGGTTCAGCGTGCGCCCGAACGGGAAGTTATACGCGGCGAAGATCGGCGAACTCAAAATCGTGTGGTCGCGGGACCTTCCCTCCGAGCCGTCCAGTGTCACGATCATCAAGGACGCGGCTGGGCGGTACTTCGCGTCTTTCGTGGTGGAGGTAGGCAGCGAACCACTCCCAGTGGTAGACACCGAGGTGGGTATCGACCTGGGGCTCACCACCTTCGCGGTGCTCTCCAAC